>DASTBI010000158.1 GCA_035712145.1 Candidatus Eisenbacteria bacterium
GCCTCGTAGTCCAGATAGCCGAGCGTCTGCGCGGCGACACCCTCGGCTTCCGGCTCCTTGGATGCCTCCGCCAAGGCCAGCGCCTCCAGTGCGCGCTCCCGCGCTTCAGGTCGCTGACCCGCGCTCAATCTCGCCATCGACTCATCGGCGAGCATTCGAGCCCGCGCGCCTGGCGGCAGGCTTTCCCGGCTCGCCGTCTCGACGATCCGGAAGACCTCATCCGGCTGTCCGGTTCTCTGCGCTGCGCGGCACAGCATCACCCAGCGATCGGCGCGTCTCGGCCCAGAAGGCTCCAGCTCGAGCGCGCGACGCAGATGATGCGCCGCGGGCACGAACAGCCTGCGCTCCATGAATTGCCTGGCCGCGCGCTCGTGCCATTCCGCCGCGGCGTCCGGAACCTCGGCCTCGGCGAGGCTCGCCGCGAGACGCGCGACTTCGGTGTCGGGGCCTTCCTCCAGCACCAGGGCGGCTTCGTCGAGCGCGGCTCGCGCCTCCCCCGCGCCGCGCAGGTGATGGAAGCGCTGGAGCCGGCTGAGTTCAGTCAGGCCGAGCGCCATCCGGTGAAGCTCGCGGCGACGCTCGTTCGGGATCTCCTCAGCCAGTCGATCGGCGAGGAGCGGCGGCCAGAGCTGAATGGCTCCGGAGACCTGCCGCGTCGCCAGCCCTGAGTCGATCACCGACTCGATCGCATCCGCGCCGGCCTCAGGAAGGAGTCGGGCGATCTCATCGGCCGACAGCGCAGCCCTCCACACCGCGAGCGCCTCCGCGAGCATCCGCGCCCTGGGCTCGAGCGCCGCGCAGCGGGCGAGCAGTGATTCCTCGTAGTCCGCCGGCGCGCCCACTTTCGAGAGCGCGTCTTCATCGACGCGCATTCCGGCTTCGTCTTCGACGACCGCCCCTGCCGCCACCGCGCGACGCAGGAGCTCGACGGCCAGTCCGGGATGTCCCCCGCTCCGGGACCAGAGATCGTGCTCGAGCGATGGAGGAAGCGTGTCGCCGAGCCGAACCGCGGCGAGACGGGCGAGTCCTTCGCGCGAGAGCGGCGGCAGTTCGATGCGCTCCGCGAGACCGGTGGCCACCATCATCGCCTCGTCCTCGGGCACGCGATCGGCGCGGCGTCTGGCCCACAGCCACGCCACCGTGGATGGCTCGGGTCGCGAGATCAGGCGGCGCACCCAGGCGCGCGACCACTCATCGAGCCGCTCGGCGTCATCGATCAGCACGACAGGGCTGCCGGCGCGGGACAGGGTGGCGATCCATCCCGACGCTGCTTCGGTCCAGGTCTCGACGTTGGCACTCGTGGCGTCACGGAGCCCGAGCGTGGCGTCGGCGTCGGCGCCGGCCTGGAGGGCCAGCCGGCGCAGCAGCGTCATCGCCGTCGCGCGCGGCTCCTCGAATGCTGCGCTCGAGAGATGGAACACCGGCCGCCCCGCGAGCGTCGCGCGATGGGCGAGCTCGGTGAGCAGCGCCGACTTCCCCGCACCCGCCACACCGGAGAGAACGATCAGCCTCGGGCGCAGCGGCGTTCGGCTCCACCAGCTCTCGAATCGGGTCAGCTCGGACTCTCGGCCGGCGATCGACTCGACCTCGATGCGCTCTGCCAGCGGCCGGCGCGCCGCAGGGTGCATGGCCTCCAGCGCTCGGCGGACTTCGCGGGCGTCGCGTGGCCGCTCCGCGGGCGACGCGGCCATCAGTCGGTAGATGAGCTGGATGAGCGCTCCGGGAGCTCCGGCCGCTTCGAGCGGTCCGGTCGACGGCGCACTCTCGCGCTGGCGCCGCAGCACCGCATCCACGGTCTCGCCCCCGAACGGTGGACGGCGGGCGAGCAGGGCATAAAGCGTCGCCCCGAGGCCGTACAGGTCGTTCGACGGACTGGGCGTCTGCCCCGCAACGATCTCCGGAGCCGCGAAGCCGGCGGTTCCCGCATGGCTCTGCCCGGTGCGTCCGATCAGCGTGGCGAGTCCGAAATCGACGAGCTTCACTTCGCGAGGCAGCGCGCCGGGCCGATCGCCGGGGAGCACGATCAGGTTCTCGGGCTTGAGGTCGCCGTGCACCACATTGGCCGCGTGCAGGACCTCGAGCCCGTGAGCAACGCGCGCCGCGACGTAGAAGATGGCGGCGCGATCGTCGGAGGCAAGAGCCCGGTGGGAAGGCAATCCGGGCACGTATTCCATGGTGTAGTAGGGAACCCCATCGGGCGAAACGCCGAACTCGTGCACCGCCACGATCGACGGGTGGCGCACTCGGGTGAGCGCCTGGAACTCGCGGCGCACGCTGTCCGCCAGGTCGGCTTCCTGCACGTGCAACCGCTTCAGCGCGCACTCGAGGCCGGTCGTGGTGTCACGGGCCAGAAAGACCTCGCCCATGCCGCCGGTCCCGAGACGTCTGAGCAGCAGGAATCGACCTGCGAAGCGTTCGATCATCGTTTCCGAGAGAGGGCGATCGGTGGATCCGAGGATGCGCGGCCAGAGTCTACACCCCGGTCCGACCGCGGCAACTCCCTCTGGGCCGCGGAGCTACCCGCGCGAAGCCCCGGACTCGAGAGCCGGTGGAAGGCGATCTAGGGAATGAACCCGATCGAACCCGGCCTCGTTGTCGGATAATCCAAAGTGTTCCGAGCCACCATCGTGTGTCTGACGGGAGGGTCCCATGCTTCAGAGCGCCAAATCCAGGCGGCTGCTCTCCGCCGCAGTTTTCGTCCTCGTCGCGTTGCTCTCCGTGGGGTGTGGCGATGACGATGAGCCGAACCGTCCGCCATCGGGCGGCGGCACCCTCGAGCTCAACTCACAGAACCTCGTGAACGGCGGGGTTTACGCGCACACCATGCCGGCCACGCTCACGACCTACAACTATCACTGCAAGTTCCACAGCGCGATGACCGGTTCAGTGATCGTGGCCACCGGAGGCGCAGCCAGCGCTTCCGTGAGCATCACCGACAACGCCTTCAATCCCACGACGGTGACCGTAGGCCCAGGCGGAGTGGTGACCTGGACCAACAACGGGAGCAGCACGCACACCGTCACCAGCAACTGAGGAGTTGACCAGGCCCTTCGAGGGCCGGTCCAAGCCGGCCGGTCCGGATTACCCCGGGCCGGCCGTGGCGTTTCAGGGTCGATGCGGCGTGTGGCACCTGCGCCACAATTCAGAGCCGCGGCCCGGCTCGAAACGCTGCAAATCAAGCGGTTCCGGCGTTCCCCGAGCCCCTCTCGAATGGCACGTCCCCTGCGTTGAACCCTGACCGAACAGCTCCTTGCCGGGGATGGAGGTCGAGCTCATGTCGTTCCGATCGAGATTCCAGCGCCTGGTGACGATCGCCGTGATGGCGGCTGTCGTCCTCGGGACCGTCGCGCCGCTGGCGGAGGCCAAGAAGCGGCACCGCCGGTACAAGGGCCGTGTGGTGGAGCGGCGTGTCGTCGTGGAGCGGCGGCCGGTATACCGCTCGGTTCGGGTCGTTCGTCACGCGCCCTACGCGCGGTACACGGTGTGGCGTTCCGAGCGTGGGCCCGTGATCGCGGGATTTCTCGGCGGGCTCTTCCTGGGAGCGACGCTCTCCAACGCGGCGCCCTATGGATTCGTCTACTGGGACTCCTACTGCGACCGCGGGTTTGCTTCGCTCGAGATGTATGACGTCCATCTTCGGCGTCACCCGCACGAGCACGTGATCCAGGTCGTCGAGGCTCCGTACGGATACGAGTCGGTCGACCTGCACTCCTGCCCGGATTGCGGCGGGGAATACTGGGGCGACGAGCACCTATGTGACGAGTGAGTTGTGGTGGGCACCCGTGGTGGCGTGGCCGGAGACGGGGAGCGTCCAGGTTGCGCAGCGGGTCCCACCCGAAATGCGGCGGGCGGCGTCGGAAGACGCCGCCCGTTCGCTTGATCCCCTAGGGCTTCAGGCCGCCAGGTATTCGCTGGTCGCGAAGGAGTGCTCCTCGGGCTTCAGCACGCGGACCACATGACGGTCCTCGGGCATTGGACTCCATAGCTCGGCATTCTCTTCGGGCGCCGAGCTGCCGTCGGGGTTGACCAGCACGCGGCACATCGGTCGCCTCACGTCCTCCGGATTCGGACTCAGCGAGAGCACCAGGTGTCCCGTGTCGGTCTGCATCACCGAGCCGGCCGGGTAGAGACCGACCGTCTTCACCAGCGCCCAGAGGACCGCGGGGTCGAACGTGACGCGGCTCGGCCCCAGCATGTACTGCAGGGCCTCGAACGGGGTCCGCGGACGGCGGTGATAGGCACGGTGCGCGGTGATGGCGTCGAAGCAGTCGGCCACCGCCACCACGCGGCTCAGTGTGGCCTGCCCCCAGTCCAGATCGATCTGCGGATAACCGCTGCGATCGAAGTTCATGTGGTGCTCGAGGCACACGCGCAGCGCGTCCAGTGTGAGCGGAGTGAGCCCGGGCATGCGGCAGATCATCTTGACGCCTTCGATCGGGTGGCGCTTGACCATGTTCCACTCGTCGTTGGACAGCTTCGCCGGCTTGCGCAGCACGTCCCCTGGAACGGCGATCTTGCCGATGTCGTGGAGCAGTGCCGCCACGCCCAGATCCGCCAGCACCTGACGCGACTGGCCGAGCGCCTGCCCCATGCCGATCGACAGCACGCTCACGTTCACGCAATGGGCGTAGGTGTACTCGTCGTGATCGCGCATCGCGGTCAGCCCGACGACCGAGTATTCGTGGCGCATGATGTTGTCGACCACGGGCTGGACCAGGCGCTTCGCCTGACGCAGATCGGGGCGGCCAGTCTGATGAGCGCGCAACACGATCTTGCGTGTGCCGAGCACGGCGCGCCAGAACACGCGCTTCGCCCGCCCACGCTCGGTGCTCTCCTTGCGGTCCTCGAGATCGCGGGTGAGGTCGTCGGCGTCCAGCTCCACCGCCGGCACCGGGATCACGCCATGGATGTTCGCTTCGCGCACCATCTCCACCAGGCGGTCGGCGATCGAGGTCTCGTCGGCGGCGACGAACAGCTGGAAGAACCTCTCGAGCTCCGCCTCGTGCACGTCGGGCAGGAATCGGAGCCCGCCGAGCTCGCGGCGCTCGAACTCGGACATCACCGAGTGGTAGACGCTCAGCATCGACGGCTGCGCCTTGATGCGAACGCCGTTCAGATAGAAGTAGTCCGCGACCGCGACCAGCGTGACTTCGTCCTCCTGGTCCTCCTCCACGAGCTGGGTGATGACCTCGAGGAATTCCTTGAGCTGGCGCCTGAATGCCTGGTTGGTGACATCGTGCGTGCGGGCCGTCCGCAGGAGCGCGTTGAGACGCACCAGCAGCTTCAGGCCGAGCTGTGCGCTCGCCGTCCCCTCGCCGCCTTCGGGCGAGCGCAGTCCGGGATCCACGCTCATCCGCCCAGCCCCGACAAGGCATCCTCGCACGCCTTCCGCACCGGACCCCGCTTCGACAAAGCGCCGCGCTGGAGCACCATGCGCGCCTCGTCGCTGCCGATCCGCGCCAGCACTCGGGCCACCGCCTGACGATGCGCTTCCTGGCCGCGGGCGAACCAATTGCCCTTGAGCAGCTCGGCTTCGAGCGTCGGCACCGATTCGTCGCCACCCACGGCGCCGAGCGTGGAGTACACGGCCCGCCTCTCATCGGCGGACCGGGTCTCGAAGTTGGGATCCTGGAGATGAGCCAGCAGCAGCCGCGCCACCGAAGCGTCGCGCTCGACGGAGAGCTGATGCAGCACCGCGCAGAAGAGCCGGGTGTCAGCGTTGTCGAGCAGCTTGAGCAGCACCGGGCGCGCGACCGGCGGCTCCACCTGGCCGAGGGCCGCCACCACCTCGTAGCGCACCCTCGGTTCGGGGTGCTTGAGCGCGGTGCGCAGCATGCCGACGATCGGGTTGCCGCCGATCCAGCCCAGGATGTGCACGACGTTTCGCACCACGTACCAGCGCCGATCCATGAGGTACGGCGCCAGGCGCTCGGGGTTCTCGCGGCAGAGTCCCGCGATCGCCTCGGCCAACAGCCGCCGGTTGCGCCGCTGCTGGCTCTCGCCGAGCACTCCCGTCAGCAGGTCGATTCCGGGATCGCCGAGCGCCTTGGCGAACTCGATGAAATCCAGCATCGATTGCGTTTCCTGCTGGTCGAGATGCTCCACGGTGGTGCCGATCGAGATCGGCTGCAGCATCTCCTGCACCAGATTCGCCAGAGCCACCCCGCCGTCTCCGCGCAGCAACGCGATCGCCTCACGCGCTTCGAGCCACGCGCCTTTCGACAGCGCGAGGCGAAGCAGGCGCGGGGTGAACTGCTGGATCTCCACACGGTCGTCCGGCGTCACCTCGGAGGACAAGGCGGCGCGGATGATCGCCAGCGCGGTCGTGGTCGGCGACACCTCGTGCTCCGCGGCGAACTCGCGATTGAATCGCTCCACCTCCCAGGCCGACATGGCGTCGAGCTCCGCGAAGCCGGCCTCGATCTCGACCGTCAGCTCGCCCGTGGTCCAGTCGTCCGAACGGGTTCCGGGCTCGTCGCTCTCGACCGCCACCGGCGTGGCCTCCGGCTCCTCGCTGGCTTCCGGCTCGAGACCGCCCTGGGGCCATGGCACCGTGGCCGCCGCCTCCGATCCCGGCACTTCGCCACCGCCGATGTCGCCATCCGACGGCACGTAGTCGACGTCGAGGTGATCGAGTCCGGCTTCCCACAGGAGCGTGACGAGGTCGTCCTGACCGAAGTTCTGGCCGGAGACCTGAAGCACGGAATCGAGCAGGACGTCGACCTCCCGCTCCTCGATCCCGGGCGAGAAGGTCAGGCCGCGGATCCCGTCCCGGTGGAAGGGCAGCGCGAGGTTGTCGTCACGGGAGCGCGCGGGATAGAGCGAATGCTCCTCGAAGAGAACGTCCTCGGGCGAGAACTTGAGCGTGAAGGCGCCGTGCTCCTCGAGCAGACGGCCGAGCGAGGCGTAGAGATCTTCGCGGAAGCGGATGACGGTGGGGTTGTTGCCGTCGTAGAGCCGGCAGGTCTTGAGCGTCCGCCCCAGCTGATTCACCCACGCTCCCACCAGCCGGGTGATGGCGTCATCCGGTTCGCGGGCGGCAGCTTCCTTCTCCGAGTGGGCTTCGGTGTTCATTCCGGAATCCATCCAAGGACCAAAGCCTGGGGATCGATTCCGGTTTCGGCACCCTGACGAGGGGTCTTGAGGCGCCATCCCGGCGGGGAAGACGAAAGGGCGGCACGTTGCCGTGCCGCCCTTTGACGTGATGTGGTTCCCGGGGACTATGCCCGTCGGACGTTGCTCGCCTGCAGACCTTTCGGGCCGCGAGTCACCTCGAACTCGACCCGATCACCTTCGGCGAGCGTCTTGAACCCGTCCATCTGGATGGCGGAGAAGTGCACGAAGACATCTTCCCCACCCTCTTGGGAAATGAATCCAAAACCCTTCGCCTCGTTGAACCACTTCACGGTACCGAGTGCCACTGAACTACTCCTTACCTCTTGGGTCTTGCGACCCTCCAACGCCGCCTTCCGCGTGGCGGCCCGCCCGGTCGGCGTGACCGATCCTCGGTGCCGTGCGGCCGAACATAGAAACAGCCGCCAGTTGTCGCTGGCGGCATGCATTGGACAGCCGGTACCACAGACAACCGAAGTCGCAGGGAATATCGGCCAGTGCTCCCCGAAACGCAAGGCAGAATTGGCGTCGCGCAACCTGAACGCATGCAATCAACTGCCGCGTCGAATCTTCAGCGACGTTGACGCGCCGCGATCGCAGCGGCCAGGCACGCGCCCCCGAGCATGGTCCAGATCGAGGCCGCCATCGGCGTCGTTTCGGCGCCGGTGAAGTCCAGACCGGGCGCTCGATTCAGCGGACCCGCATACCAGAGGAGCAGGTAGATCACCTCGAAGAGCTTCGAGCCGCGGCTCCAGGAGCCCAGCGCCGTGGCGAGCGCAGGGACGAACAGGGCTCCGGCGACCGAGCCGTAGATGGCTACGAGATCCCCCGCCACCGCCCAGCGGATGAGCCCGCCGAGCGAGATCGCGAGCGCCAAGAGGGCGCCGGCGGCCCATTGCGCGA
Organism: Candidatus Eisenbacteria bacterium; assembly: GCA_035712145.1. Lineage (NCBI taxonomy): Bacteria > Candidatus Eiseniibacteriota > Candidatus Eiseniibacteriota bacterium. The sequence goes on from DASTBI010000158.1 coordinate 8,017, forward strand.
GCACCGGTCGCACGATTGGGCTCGGCGCCGCGCGCAGCAACCCTTCCACGCCGTGAACCGCCTCGCGGTTGCCGAGCGATGACCACAGGAACAGCGGCAGGATCCACAGCGCGGGAAGGATGCCGCGAGCCACTGCTCCCAGTGGCGCGAGCAGCGATGCCGCGAACAACCCTGCGGCCACGACGAGCCCGGCTCTCGGGACGCCCCGAAGCATGAGCTTGAGCTCGGCCAGGACCAGAGGGAGAAGGCTCAGGTCCAGCGCTCCTTCGAACGGAGTCAGTCGTGTTCTGCGTTCGGCCATGGGCGCCGAAGGCGCGGGGATCGCGGGGGCCATTCCGAGCCGCCGGCGCCCCGGCTTCACGGGGGACTCGGCGGTGTCGAATCGATCGAAAACCCAGGCGGCCATCATGCAGATGGCGAATGCCAGAAGGAGCCACGACAGGCGGGCCGCCACCATGCCGCTGGTCCATTCCATTCCTTCCCAGCGATACGTGGTGAGATCCCAGTTGCCCGAAGCCTTGAAGGTGAGTCCAAGGCTCATGTCTCCCTTTTCGGCGTCGTAATCGGGAAATGCTCGCTTGCACGCCGCGATCATGCTGGGCGTGAAGAGCGAGACCCCGAGCAGATCGAACGAAGCGCCGCGCATCGTGCCCTGGACCAATCCGAAGCTCCACAGGATGAACCACGCGACGTTCCCCATGCCTCCGCGCAGGACGGGTACCACCTCGAACAGCACCGCGAGCGCCGCCACCACCGCCATGATCGGGATCGTCCCGAGGAGAAATGGAGTGATCAGCGGGAGCGGCGCAATCCTGGGATCCTCGCCGCGGATCCACTGCATGACACCCGCGCCGACCATCAGCAGAAGGACGATCGAGACCAGGATCGCCAGGTTGCTCAAGCTCTTTCCGACGACGTAGACGAGCTTCGGCACCGGCGTGCCGGCGAGGATCGCGCCGACGCGAGAGCGGCGATCGCCGGTCACGGCGTTCTTCACCACATAGAAGCCGACCATCGACAGGAAGATCGAGGTGAGCAGCGAGACCACGCTGCCCACCCAAGCCGAGTTGTAGATCCCGCGATGGCCGCCGAACTGCATGGTGGCGTAGGGCGCATGGTTCGGCGGAAGGAAGACGTAAGCGGCGTAGAGCGTGATGCCCATGGTCACCAGGAAGGCGGGCCGCCGACTGCGCTCGAGGAAGTCCGCGCGGGCGATACCCAGCAGCGCGCGAGCGGGACTCATGGGGTCATCGAGCGAGCGCCGCGCGGTGCATGGCGAGGCTGCGAAGGTAGGCGTCTTCGAGAGCCGGTGTGGCCGGCGTGGCCTCCGGCGAGGGACGCTGGTCCGACACCACGCGCACGTGAACGCCGTCGCCGCGCCGAGCGGTGCTGCTCACCAGGTGCGAGTGCTTGATCTCCTCGAAGCGCGCGCTCGGAACCACCCACTCCCAGCAGCTTCCCTGAGCGGCGGCGAGCAGCGCTTCGGGCGTGGTGTGCTCGATGAGACGGCCCGACGCGATCAGCGCGATGCGCGTCGCCGAGGCTTCGACGTCGCTGACGATGTGTGTCGAGAGGACCACGACGCGCTCGCCCGCCAGCTCCGCCAGCAGGTTGCGGAAGCGCACGCGCTCCTCGGGATCCAGGCCGCCGGTGGGCTCGTCGACGATGAGCAGCCTCGGGTCGTTGAGCAATGCCTGGGCGATCCCCACACGCTGGCGCATTCCGCCCGAGAAATCGCCGAGCCGGCGGTTCGCCGCGTCGAGGAGATGCACGAGCTGCAGCAGCTCTTCGATCCGTGCGCGCGCGGCACGGGCCGGAATCCCTTTCACGGCCGCGAGGTATTCGAGGAACTCTCGGGCCGTGAGGTTGGGATACACGCCGAAGTCCTGCGGCAGGTACCCGAGCACGCGCCGAATCGCGTCGGGGTCGCGCGCGGTGTCCCTGCCGTTCCACGACACACGGCCGGAGCTGGGCCGGGTCACGGTGGCCACGATGCGCATCAGCGTCGACTTCCCGGCTCCGTTCGGACCGAGAAGGCCCAGGACGCCAGGCCCCACGTCGAGACTGAAGTCGGACAGCGCGAGTACGTCTCCACGATACCGCTTGGAGACGGACTGGATCGTAAGCTCGAGCACCCGGCTCAGCCCACGCGCGCCGCGAGCCAGTCGTGCGCCGCGGTCACCACCCCGCGGTCGATCGAGTGCCCGCCGGGATGCCAGTGGAGCGTGACGTCCGCGCCGGCGCGAGTGAGCAACGCGGCGAGCCGCTCGGCCTCGGTCACCGAAACCAGCGGATCGCTGCGCCCGGCGCCGAGGAACACCGGCGTACCGGTGAGGTCGGGCAGCGGATCCGGCTCGATCGGGACCATCGGCGCCAGCAGCACACCTCCGGCCAGAGTGGCGGGATGAAGCAGCATGACCGCGCTCGCGATGTTGGCGCCGTTGCTGAACCCCGCCGCCGTCACCTGGCCGAGGCCGTACTCCGCGCGCGCCTCGGCGACGAATTCCGACAGGGCCCTGGCGCGGAGCTTCACGTCCTCTTCGTCGAATACGCCCTCGCGGATGCGACGGAAGAAACGCGGCATGCCGTTCTCGAGAACGTCTCCCCGCGGGCTGAGCAGCGCCGCGTACGGATCGAGCATCGGCCCGAGCGGGAGCAGATCGAGCTCGTTGCCCCCGGTGCCGTGGAGCAGCAGCAGTGTGCGCGGCTCGAGCTGGCCGCCGGGGGCTGGAACGTAACGGTGGACGTATCGCACCGGCGCAGCTTAGCGGACTGGGACCGGTCGCGCGCACCTCTGATACCCTGCGGCCGTGCGCGCCCTCCTGGTCCTCGGCGTTCTCTCGCTGGCGGGCCTCTTCGTGGGGCTCGGCCGGATCGATTGGATGGACGCTCGCGAGGCACGAGACGCGTGGATCGCGCGTGATCTGGTCCAGCGGCGCGAGCTGCTGACGCCCTCGCTCGGCGGCGTGCCGCGCTTCGAAAAGCCGCTGCTGGCCTACGGGCTCGAAATTGCCGCCGCGTCCCTGACGCCGGACTCGCCCGCCGGACCGCGCGCCGTGAAAGCGGCGCTCGCGGTCGCGCTCGTGGTCCTCACCGCCTGGATCGGCGCGCGCCACCTCGGAGCGCGCGCGGGCGCCATTGCCGGCGTGGTCCTGGCCACGTCGCTCGCGCTGCCGGTCGCATCGCGGTCGGACGGCACCCAGCTCTTTGCCACGCTGCTGGGATGGCTCGCGTGGGCCGGCCTTGCGAAGGTTGCGTTGGGGCATCCGTCGCGAGCCCGCCTCGCATCCTACGCCCTGATGGCGATCCTCCTGGTCGTGGCCGGGCCCTTTCCGGCTTTCTGGCCGCTGGCGGCGGTTGTGCTCCACGCGCGACGCCATCGGATCGCGGAGAAGGGCCCGAGTCTCGGCGCCCTCGCTGGATTCCTCTTCGTCGTCGGATGGGGGCTTCCATGGTACGGCGCGATGCTGGAGCGTCACGGTGCGCCGTTCGCGCTCGCGCTGCCCGCGTTTCCCTACGGCGGCGAGCCGGGGTCGCCGTGGTACGTGGCACCGGCGCGCGCGATCGGCTTCATGGTCGTGGGCTTCTTTCCGTGGAGCGCTCTCCTCCCAGCCGCGGCGCTCTACCGCTGGACCGGCGAAGGCGGCTCCGACTTCGCCACCAACCGGGTCACCGACCTGCTGACGGTGACGTTGCTGACAACCCTGGTTCCGCTTCTCTTCGCGCCGGCCGCGCCCATCCCGGCCATCCTGCCCGCGCTTCCAGCGGCAGCGATGCTGACCGGCGCGCTGCTCGATCGCGTCTTCACGGGCGAAGCTTTGGCCGCGCGCGCGACGGCGCAGGCATCATGGCTGATCGCCGGGTCGGGCACGGTGGCGGCGTTGATGCTCGCGTGGATCGCCCGCCGCCTGGAGCTCGGAGCTCCCGAGCTCCGATTGATGGCGGCGTTCCTGTTCCTCGTCTCGTGGGCTCCGGCGCTCGCTTCCTTCATCGGACGCGTGCGCGCCGTGCCGGCGCTCATCACGCTGGTCGTTGCCGCAGGGACGCCGCTCGCGGCATGGAAAGTCCTTCCGGCGCTGGAGGACCGCCTGAGCGCCGGACCCGTGGCGAGCGCGATGAACCAGGTGTCGGCGCCCGCCGCGCGGCTGCTGGTTCTGGAGCCGCCGCCGGTGTCGCTGCGAATGAGGCTCGAGCGTCCGCTGGCCTTTCCGCGGAGCCTCGTGTCCGGACTCCGCGAGCTGCGCGGCGAGGACGGATGGACCTACGTCGCCTTCACGCCGCGGCGTCAGTCCGAGGTGGCTCGCGCCGCGGCGCCCGCGCCGCTCGAGATCCTGGCGCGCAGCCCGATGCTCGTGCTGGCGCGGGTGGGCAAGCGATGAGCGCTCAGAACAGACTGCCCTGAGTGGCGAGCGATGCGGGCTCGGCGTCGTGCCCCAGCCTGCGGAGCCGCGCGGCGAAGCGGTCCGGGCCGTGCAGGGTGTAGATCTTTCGCGGCTCGACGCGGCGAATCAGCTCGATCAGCTCGTCGAAGTCGGCGTGGTCGCTGATTGGAAACGCGGCGTCGCAGCGCGGCAGCCTCCAGCGATCCATGGCCCAGCCGGTGACCGCCGCGGTCCGCCGCCGGCGAAAGGAACGAAGGAGTTCGCGCGTCTTGGGACCCGGCGGAACGATCAGGACACCGTTCCGCGGGACGGTCTTCTCGAAGCGCTCGCAGCCGGGGAACTCGTGACCGAACTCACGGTAGACCCCGAGCATCGACCACGCTTGATCGGGCAGCCACACTCGAACGTCGCGCTGGGTGAGCAACCGCGCGACTTCCTGCGCCTTGCCGAGGGAATATGCGAGAAGAACTGGGACCGCCTCGCGTGCGAGCGTCTCCTCGACGAAGGCGCAGAGCTGATCGAGCACGTCGAGCCGGTCCGGGAACCGATAGCGCGGGTCTCCGAACGTGCACTCCATCACCAGCACGTCCGCCTGGACCGGATCGCACCGCTCGGCGGTCGCGGAGGGCTCGAGCCTGAAGTCGCCGGTGTAGAGAGCCCGCGTGCCGCCGCGCTCGACCAGCACCATCGAGGAGCCGAGGATGTGTCCCGCCGGCAGCAGGGTGACACGGGCGCCGTCTTCGTCCCAGGGGGTGTGGAAGGGATGGACTTCGAGGTCCACGGCCCCAAATCGGTGCGCGCACAAGGCCGCGGTCGCCGGCGAGGCGACCCATCGCTTGTGACGCCCGACGTGGTCGCTGTGCGCGTGGGTCACGATCCCGCGGTCGCGCGAACGCCGAGAATCCACGAAGATGTCGGTGCCGATCCAATGGACGCCGTCTTCGAAGTCGAGCACGACACGGAGCATAGCGCACGAGCTCGAAGGTATGGAGGACATTGACTTACGAGCTGACTGACGATATATCGTCAGTCGCTTCTTCGGTCATTTTTCGACGAAATCTCGCCACGGAGGGCGCGAAATGTCGCGAAATCTTCTCGAAGACCTGATGGCTCCCTACGGAGGAGTCCTCGGACGGGTGTGGAGGCTCCGGCCGGGCGACATCTGCCCGAGCTGCGCGCTTCGGTCCGAGTGCCGAGACCGCACCACCTGCCTCCATCTCGTGACCAGCGCGGGCCTCTCGAGCCGTGTGGATGGGCCCTACCGCCGGTTCCCGATCGGCGCTCGCGAAGTCGGCAAGGTGGTCTCCACGGCCACGCCGTACGTGGCCAACGACCGGCTCGACGCGCTGGAGCTGGCCGACCGTTCCTGGCTCGAGCTTCACGGCATCCGGGGCTTCGCCGCGTTCCCGCTCCGGCGCGACGGCGCCAGCGTCGGGGTGTTCGCGCTGTTCTCCCGCCGAGCTCTGGGACACGAGGACATGCGAGGACTCACGGCGGTGGCCGAGCTGCTGGCGCTGGCGCTGCCGTCCTACCCCGCCGATCAGGGCGTGCGTCCCCTGCGTGACATCGAGCGCGAGGCGATCGAGCGCGCGCTGGTCCAGACCGGAGGCCGGGTGAGCGGCTCGCGCGGCGCCGCGCGGGTCCTCGGATTGAAGCCCACCACGCTCCAGTCGCGGATGAAGAAGCTCGGCGTGCGACGGCCTCCACGATGACTTCGCGGCCTCTGTATGCCTGGACCAGCCATGCCTTCACCGTGCCGCTGCCCGCGCACCACCGGCTGCCGATCGCCAAGTACGCGGTGCTGGTCGAGCGGCTGATCACCGATGGCGTTCTCGACCTGGCACACGTCCATGCCTCACGCCTCGCGCCCCGCGAGTGGCTGGAAGCGGCGCACGACCAGGATTACGTCGAGCGCGTGTTCGAAGGCCGCTTCGACGACGCGGAGATCCGCCGGCTGGGCATCCCATGGTCCCCGCAACTCGTGGCGCGGGCGCGCGCCGCGGTCTTCGGAACCGTCTCGGCCGCGCGGGCGGCGCTCGTGCATGGCGTGGCCGGCAACCTCGCCGGGGGAAGCCATCACGCCTTTCGCGATCGCGGCGAAGCCTTTTGCCTGTTCAACGACCTCGCCGTCGCGATCGTGACGCTGCGCGCCGAAGGGCGCCTGCGCCGTCCCTTCGTGCTCGATCTCGACGTGCACCAAGGCAACGGCACCGCGGCGATCTTTGCCGGCGATCCGAGCGTGTTCACATTCTCGATCCACGGAGAGAGCAACTATCCGTCGCGCAAGATGGCCGGCTCGCTCGATCTCGGGCTCCGGAACGGAACCGGTGACGAAGCGTATCTGGAGGCGCTCGAGCGCCACCTGCCCGCGGCGCTCGATCACCATGAGCCCGACTTCGTCTTCTATCAGGCCGGCGTCGACGCGCTCACCGAGGACGCGCTCGGCCAGCTCGCGCTGACTCGCGCGGGATTGCGCGCGCGTGACGCTCGCGTGTTCGCGTGCTGTGAGACGCGCGCGCTTCCGGTGGCGATCACGCTCGGTGGTGGCTACTCGAGGCCCCACGATGCCTCGATCGAAGCGCATCTCGGAGTGTGGCGGGAGGCGCGGACCGCGCGCCGCAAGCGTCCGGCTGTCGCTGCCGTGGACGATCCTGTCGACGCCGTACACATGCGCGCTGAACCCTTGACGAGGAACACGTCGCCTTCCTAGCATCGCGACGCTCTGCCCCCGAGGCGAGGAAGGGAGGTGAGGAGGAATGAGGCAGGGTCCAGTGCATTGGCTGCCGTGCGCCGCGGTGGCGCTCGGCATCGTCGCGGGCAGCATCGCCACGCCGGCGTTGCGCACTGCGGACGCGGCGACCTCAGGGACGAAGAGCGCCAAGGCCTCGAACGGGATGCATCAGTTCACGGGCGTGGTGACGGCGCTCGACAAGAGCACGCTGACCGTCGAGAAGCGCGGCAAGAAACCCCGGACCGTGGTGTTCACGCGACACGCCGAGATGAAGAGCACGGGAGACGTCGAGAAGGACTCCCGCGTCACGGTGTACTACCGTGACGAAGGAGGCCGCTCGGTCGCCCACAAGGTCGTGGTCAAGACCGAACGCCCGCGCTCGGGCAGCGGAAGCTAGGGCCGGACCCGCCCCCATCCGGCCGCCCCCGAATGAAACGCCGCGCCAGACCCGCCCGACCTGAATCTGCGGCTCCGCGCTCTCCAATTGCGCTGCTGGATCATGCGGAAGCACTGAAGCACGAGTTCGGACCGGCACAGGCTGCGCGCAGGCTCGATCTCCTCCGCCGATTCGAGCACGCCGATCTACCCCGAGCGCGCGACGTGCTCCGCCTTCACGAGCTGCTGTGCTTCTGGCGCGCCTACCCCGACAACCGCCGCATCCTCGCCTTGGTCGAACGGCTGCTCTCGGGATTCGCACGGCGTCGGGACCTCCTTCGCCACGCGCGCGCGTTGAAGGACAGCGGCATCGCCGGCACCGAGATCCACTTTCGATTCTTCTCTCCGACCGCGGACTGGATCGCGGAGCGATGGCCCGACCGCCTCCACATCGACTGGGCGCAATTCGACGCCGCTGCGCTCGAGCCCTGGCTGCCGCACCTGGTCCACCCGTCGCAGGTGCCCGCACTCGACGAATACGAGATGCCGATGCGCGAGTGGCTCGCCTGGCTCAAGGCCCCGGCAGAAACCGACGCGACATTTCTGGTGCGCCGTTTTCGCCGTTTACCGATGAGCGAGGCGGCCCGAGAGACGCTCTATGACCAGCTCGACCCACCGCTCGTCCTTCTTCCGGATGCCACGACCCCCTCGCGCACCGCCGCGAAGCGCAAAGCAGCGCGGGCTCACTGGCAGCGCCGCAAGCTGTCCCATGATCGCCCCTCGCCGGCGGCCTGGAGCCGCATGCGCCCGCTCCGAGTCCGTGAGCTCACCCCGCGCGAAGGGCAGCCGGTGATCGACCTGGCGCGCGCCGCCATGGTGACTCGCAGTCGCGATCTCGACGCGTTCACGAACGGAGATCCGGCCGACGTGCGGATGGTGGACTTCGGCGGCGGGCTCGAGTTCGCCTGCATCGGCACGAAGCCCGAGCGCCGGCTGTTGCTCGAGGCCGTCTATGGCTATCTCACGCTGAAGAACGGCGTGCCGATCGGCTATGTGCTCACCGCTGCGCTGTTCGGATCCGCCGAGGTCGCCTTCAACGTGTTCGATACCTGGCGCGGCGCCGAGGCTGGCGCCGTCTACGCGCGGGTCCTGGCCATGACGCGCTGGCTCTATGGATGTGACGCCTTCACGATCGTGCCGTATCAGCTCGGCGAAGGGAACGACGAGGCGCTCGAGTCCGGCGCGTGGTGGTTCTATCGCAAGATGGGATTCCAGCCCCGCGACCGTTCGGCGTTGCGCCTGATGAAGGACGAGCTCCGGCGCATGCGCCGCGACCCGTCGCACCGCTCGAGCCTCGCGACGCTGCGGCGTCTGGCACGCGCCAACCTGCACCTCTACCTCGGGCGTCCGCGCTCCGACGTCCTCGGCGAGCTGCCTCTGGCGAACGTCGGCCTGCATGCCGGCCGCTTCCTCGCCGAGCGCTACGGAAGCGATCCCGAGGCGGCCGAGACGTGCGCGATCGATGCCGCGCAGAGAATCGGCGCCGGCCCTGCCTCGAGCTGGAGTCTCGAGGAGAAGCAGGCATGGACCCGCTGGGCTCCGATGGCGCTGCTCGCAGGCGTCGACCGGTGGAGCCAGGCCGAGCGACGCTCGCTGGTCGATGTGATCCGGGCCAAGGGCGGTCGCAGAGAATCGGAGTTCGTGGGCCGGTTCGATGCGCATCCACGCCTGCGTTCGGCGCTGCGTCGCATGATCTCGACGCTTCCGCGCCGGCCCAAACTCTAGCTCTTGGCCTTCACGAACGGCGGCCCCACGTCGGCCGTGGACTTCGGCACAGTCATGAGAAACCGATAGATCGCGCGCAGGTCGTCCTCGTCGAGCTTCTGGAACGCCTGCCAGGGCATCGGCGATCCGGGGATGGCGCGTCCAGCGCGGAAGCGCGCGACGAACTGGTCCTCGTTCAGGTTGCCGAGCCGCCCACCGCTCGTGATGTTGGGCGGCGACCACGTGCGGCTCGGATCCATTTCATCCTTGAACTCCGTGGCGCCCGCGAGCGGCTGGCCGGTGAACGCTCCGGTATTCACGTCCCGCTGCGTGTGGCACCCTCCGCACAGAGTGACCGATTCCACGAGGTACCGCCCGTTCTCGACCGTCGCACCGCGCGGCGAGATCGCGGGTGGCGTCGAACGCGGGCCAACGGGGTTGGCCAGCACCGTCGCCCTCACCACCTTGCCCAGCAGGTTGTATTCGTGGTTCGGAACCGGGTTGCGCACCGGAGGCTGGGACTTGAGATAGGCCACGACGGCGCCCAGGTCCTCGTCTGAAAGCCCCTGCATCTCCATGAACGGCAGCAACGCGCGTCCGTCGTGACCCACGCCATGACGGAGCGCGCGAGCGATGGTGGAGTCACCAAACGATCCAATCCCGGTCTCCGGATCGGGCGTGATGTTACGCACGTAGAAGTTGCCAGGCGGGATCGCAAACTTCCAACCACCCGAAAGCGGAACGTCCTCCCCGCGGACGTAGGCATCGCTTTGCTTGGGATCGCTGTGACAGGCTGCGCATGGCGCGGCCACGCGGACGATGTAGTGACCGCGCGCGATCGTCGCGGAGTCGGACGTGTACGCCAGGCGTGGATAAGGCGCGTCGAAGCGCAGATTCTGCCGTGAGGCGACGTAGAACGCCGCCGCGGCGAAGACCACGACCACCAACACCAGGAACCCGAGGAGCACACGCTTGAGCATCAGAGAATCCTCTTGCCAAGCACCCCTTGGAGGAGCTCGGCGGCCAGGATGCCGGTCATGTTCTGGTTGTCGAGCACGGGGTTCACTTCCACCACGTCGATCGCCGCGATGGTCGCGCGGTCGTTGAACATCTCCATCGCCAGGTGAGCCTCCCGGTAGGTGATGCCGCCCCATACCGGAGTCCCTGTTCCCGGGGCGTCCTCCGGATCGACCACGTCCATGTCGAACGAGAGATGGATGGCGGCGGTTCCATCGCTCGCGAGGCGGATCGCCTCGTCCACCACGTCACGCATGCCTCTCTCGTCGAGATCGCGCATGGTGTAGACGGTGCACCCCGAGCGCTTGAGGATGTCGCGCTCGCCGGGGTCGAGGTCGCGGATTCCGATCAGCACGGTGTTGCGCGGCTGCACCTTGGGCGCGCGACCTCCAAGGTTCACGAGATCGTGGTCGCCGAGGCCGAAGCTCACCGCCAGCGACATGCCGTGAATGTTTCCCGATGGCGTCGTGTCCGGGGTGTTGGCGTCGCCGTGCGCGTCGAACCAGATGAGGCCCAGAGCTTCGCCCTTGCGCGCGTAGAAGTTCGTGGATCCGGCCACCGAGCCGATCGCCAGGCTGTGATCGCCGCCCAGGACCAGCGGCATGCGGCCTTCGCCCAGGCTGCGCTCGACTTCCTTGCGCAGCTCGTCACAGGTCTTGAGGATCGGCTCCTTGTAGCGCAGCTTGCCCTGACCGACCTGCTGGGTCTCGGGAATCATCACGTCGAGGTCGCCGAAGTCGACGACCTGGTGGCCGAGCGCCTCGAGACGCGGCTCGAGATCGGCGATTCGAATCGCCGAAGGACCCATGTCCACACCGCGGCGGCCGGCGCCGAGATCGATCGGACAGCCAATGATTTCGATGTGCTTGCGCATGAGGGCCGCGGAGTCTAGCAGCGGCTTCCGGAGAGCGGCAACCGCCGGCGGCCGTGCTTCCGAAGGTCACGCACGGCGCGACGATGTCCTCAAGTCAGCGACCGAATTGGCCGATGCAGTTGAATTGACGCTGGCCGAATGCCGGTCCAAGCTCCAAATCCCATGAACGCCGCCCAGAACGTCTTGCTCGCAGGCGCCTCGGTCCTCCTCCTCGGGGCGGGTCGCGACATGGAGCGCAACGTCGCTCCTCCTCCTTCGCCGAAGCCCGCGACGCCGCCGGGGCAGGTGCTGTTCTCCGACGAGTTCTCGGACGGCGACCTCGACGGCTGGAAGCCCGACCGCGAGGGTACTTGGACGGTGCGCCGCGGCGTCCTCCGCGGCGACCTTCCCGACGAGAAGCAGCAGAAGTCCTTCCTCTACACGGGCTCCGACACGTGGACCAACTACGCAGTCGACCTCGACGTATGCGGCATGCGCGGCGCCGACAAGGGCGTCGCGATCCGGGTACTCGAAGGCCAGACCGCGATCGCGGTGGATCTCCGCGGACCGGGCTATCAGGACGTGCTGCTCCACCGGCGCGAATGGGCGATGGCCAAAGCCCGGGTCCTCAACGGCAACGCCCAGTGGCATCACCTCCGCATCGAGGCGCGCAACCAGCGTTACCGCGTGTGGGTGAACGGCCAGGTGGTGATCGACAAGGAAGACGCGAGAAAGACGCGCTCGAACGGCGGCATCGCGCTCGCCGCGTATACGGGGGGCCTGGCGGAGTGCACGCTCTACTTCGACAACATCGTGGTCACCTCGCTGGGATCGAGCCCGGGAGCAATGTCGGCCGAGACCGGGAACTAGATCCGCGTCGCGGTGCCGCGATCAACCACGCTTCCCTGCCAGCAGCCGAAGGCCGTTCAGGATGACGACCACCGTGCTGCCTTCGTGTCCCGAGACCGCCACCGGAAGCTTCAGCGCGCCGAGCGGCGTGAGATGCCCGACGAACACCAGTGCCACCAGCGTCAGCATGACGCCCGACGCGATCGCCACGTTCTGGATCACGATGCTCCGCGCGCGCCGCGCCAGCGTCAACGCGTAGGGAAGCGCTTTGAGATCGTCGCCCATCAGGACGACGTCGGCGCTCTCCATGGCCGCGTCGCTGCCCACTCCGCCCATCGCCACGCCCACGGTGGCGCGCGCCAGCGCGGGAGCGTCGTTGACGCCATCGCCCACCATGGCCACCGCGCCGTAGCGCTGCTCGAGGTCCCCGACCACCTTCACCTTCTCTTCGGGAAGCAGCTCGCCATGGTGCTCGTCGACTCCCGCTCGTCGCGCGACGGCCGCCACGGTGGGCGCACTGTCACCCGAAAGCAGCACCACGGACCGCACACCGCCTCTCCTGAGCGCTTCGACCGTGGCCGGAGCCGCGGGGCGGATCTCGTCCGCGGCGGCGATCACACCCCAGCTCTCGCCGGAGCGCACCAGCATGGCGGTCTTGGCTTGAGCGCTCAGCGCGCTCACCCGCTCGAGGCCAGCGGGCGGGACGGTGATGCCGAGATGACGGAACAGCTCCGGCGTGCCGATCTCGACGGTGTTGCCTTCCACGCGTCCGACCACGCCCTTGCCTAGGTGGTTGACCAGGTGGTCCGCGGATCGAACCGTGAGCCCGCGGTTCTCTGCCTCGCGCACCACGGCCTGCGCGAGCGGATGCTGCGAGCGCTTCTCGGCGCTCGCCGCCCACGCCACGATCTGGTCCGCCGACGCGTCCGCGAGCCCCTCGACGTCGGTGACGGCGAATCGGCCGCGGGTGAGGGTTCCGGTCTTGTCGAAGGCCACCGCTCGCACCCGGCCCATGGCCTCGAGAAAGCGCCCGCCTTTGAACAGGATTCCGTTGCGCGCGGCGTTGGCGATGGCCGACAGCACGGTGGCCGGCGTGGCGATCACCAGTGCGCACGGGGAGGCCACCACCAGCAGCGTCATGGCGCGATAGAACGAAGGCGCGAAGGGATGGCCGAGCGCCCAGGGCACCACGATCATCGCCAGCGCGCCGATCACGACCGCGATGGTGTAATAGCGGCCGACCCAATCGGCGATCTCCTCGCTGCGCGATTTCTGCTCCTGGGCTTCCTGGACCAGGGCGACGATGCGCGCCAGCGTGGTGTCGCCGGACTCGCGCGTGACCCGCACCTCGAGCGCTCCGGCCTGGTTCAAGGTGCCGGCGAACACCCGGTCACCGGCCTGCTTCTCGACCGGAACCGACTCGCCGGTGAGGGTGCTCTGATCGATGAGCGACGCCCCGGACGCCACGACGCCATCGACCGGGACGGTCATGCCGGGTTTGACCACCACGCGCTCGCCGATCCGCACGCTCTCGGCGTCGACCTCGATCTCCCGGTCGCCGCGCAGGACCAGCGCGCGGGCCGGCCGGAGCTTGAGCAGCGCGTGGATGGCGCGCCGCGTCCGGCCCATGGTGTAGACCTCGAGCGTGTTGCTGAGCGAGAACAGGAACATGAGGACCGCGGCCTCGAACACGTAGCCGATCACTCCTGCGCCGAGGGCGGCGAGAATCATCAGCAGGTTGACGTCGAGCCGGCGGTCGAGCAGCGAGCGCAGCGTGGAGCGCAGCGCGAACCACGAGCCGCAGATCGCGGACAGGGTGTAGACGGCGGTGACCAGCCCGGCCGGCTGCGCGGTGCGGTCCAGAATCATTCCGAGGATCAGCAATCCCAGGCATCCGCCGGTGAGCAGGGCCATCATCCGGCTCTTGCCGAGCTGCTGTTGCTCGTCGGCGGTGAAGCGCGCGCCCCAGGTCTTCCCGAGCGGCCTCACCAGCTCGACCGTGTCGTCGGGAACGTGGCGGCGCGAGAGGCCCACACGGCCCTGCTCGGCGGTGACCCGGAACTCGTCGAGCGAGCCGGGGATGCGCCCGAGCCGCAGTGCGCACTCCTCGCACGCGTCGAGCGAAGTGCGGCGCTCGCAGGTGGTGACGCGCTGGGCGAACAGCGCCCCGACTTCCTCGGCGAGGGCGTTCAGCTGGTCGGGCTCCACCATCGACGGCTGATAGCGCACGGTGAGCCGGTTCTCGGGGAAGTCGGCTTCGAGCGCGATCACACCCGGGCTGTGCCGGAGGCGGTCCGACAGGATCTCGAGGCAGCCGTCAGACCCTGGATCGTAGGGCCGGTGTTCGCTTTCGAGGGGACGAGGTGACTCGGCGGAGGTGCTCACGACGGGACGTTAGCACAGACGTTTTTGCGGGCATTCCGCTCGCCTGCTCTGGCTAAGGCGTCGTTACGAATGCCGCGAATCCTGGACCTGCCCGGCGGACCGCCGAGAGCAGGGTCGTGTCCTCGACGCTCGGGCTGCACACCACGAAGGCCTTGTCCTGAGCCAGCCGCACTTCGACCGCCGATACCCCGTTCAAGGCGGCCAGCTCACCCTGGACTTTGGTGGCGCAGCCGGTGCAGGTCATGCCACCCACTTCCAGGGTGACGATGCGCTCTCCCGCTCGCGCCGCCAGCGCGCGTTGTCCGGGAAGGCTCCGCACCTGCTGCCAGAGCCAGGGGCCGCCGATCGCCGCGACCAGAACGGCGGCGACCAGGACCAGGGTATTGAGGACTTCGCTCTTCATCGGGCCGTGGAGCCTAGCACAGGGCGGGGGCTAGTCCGTCAGCGGGCAGGCTGAAGCGCGCGCCAATCAGGTGTTCCGAAAGCTGGCGACGAGGGTCACGCCGCGACGCATCGAGGGCCGGGGCTTGTTGGCGTGGCCCAGACGCAGGAGCATCAGCGGACGCTCGTCGATGGCGCCGAACAGGCGCCCGAGCTCGGCGCGATAGCGCGTGCGCTCGATCGGCGCCTGGATCGGATGGTGCGCGATGCCGAGGTGCGTCGCCCGCAGCGCGAAGCGCTCGTACGTCTGTCCCGCGATGAGCCGGGCCGCGTCGCCGTCGTGGGGCGTGGTGAGCAGCGCCAGCGCGCCCACCGAGCGGACCTGCTCGCGCGCCTGCTTGGCCGCGCTGCCGGCGCCGAAGCCGAGGAAGAGGCTGCCGGGGCGAAGCGATCGTCCGGACAGCCAGCGCGCCGGCCCATTCATCTCCATGTCGTCCACCGTGACGCCGTCGGCGCGCTCGCGCGCGTCGTCATCGCCGAAGCGGGTCCACGAGTAGCACTCCGCCTGCGCGCGCGGATCCAGGATGCGCTCGCGGGTCGCGTCGTAGGCCAGATCCGCGACCTTGCGGATGCTCTGCCGGTCGTCGATCCAGTAGAGCTCGAGCTCGCTCGGGACCAGCGCCGAGAGTGCGGCGCGGCTCTGCATGAAGAGCCCGCGCTCGTCATAGGAGCGCCGGTTGGTGCGGCGCTGGACGATGGCGGCGAAGAGATCCCGGTCGCGACGGGATTCGGCGTGCGACCAGCTCACCGAGGCCACGACCTGTGTCTTCTCGCCGGAGGGGAAGTAGGTCACCGAAGGTCGATAGGCATACGCCCGCAGAGTCACGAGCACGTTCTCGAGCGCCGCGCCGAGCGACAGCATGAGGCCGCTGCCGTCGGGATCGGTGATCGGCATGGCTCTGCTGGCGTCCGCCAGCAGGCGCATCGAGGTCCCGTTGAACTCGAGCTTCCAGGGCTGAGAGTTCCATTGGCTGGGAGCGAGGACCGCTGCCCCTGCCAGGGCTCTCGCCAGCGCCTGAGGATCGCCGGGAGGGGCCGCGGGAAGCGACCAGGGCTGAACGGGGGGCCGCGGGCGAGACAGCTTCTTCGCCCAGGTCTCGGCGGGCCGCAGGACGGTGTACGCGCCCGCGCCGGCCAGCACCGTCAGGAACCGCCGGCGAGGAAGGCTCCAGACTTCGACTCGATCGTGGGACGACCCGCGGCGGGTCCGTCTTGGAGGGGCGTCCATCAGGCATCCGACATTGGGGGACCACCGTCGTGCCGTCAATAGGCACCCCCAAGCGGCTGGCGCAGGCCAGACTGCGCCGCCTGCCGCTCTTGCCGCGAACGAGGACGATCGCTAGCGTGCCGGGGTGGCTCCCGCGCGCTTCGTCACCGATTCGTCGCTGGCTTTTCTGGCTCGCCGGCTGCGGTTTCTCGGCTATGACGTGCTGGTCTCACCCGGCGCTCGCCTGGAGGAGCTCCTCGAGCTGGGCCGGGCCGAGGGGCGCGTGGTGCTCACGACCAGCGGCCGTCATCCCCGGCGCTTCGCGGACGTGACCAGCCGCTCGCTGCCCCGGACCGACGCGCGTGAGCTCGTGCGGGTCATCGCGGGAGAGGCGGAACCGGCCGGCCCGCCGTTCAGTCGCTGCCCGGAGTGCAACGTCGCCCTCCAGAAAAGGCACGCGTTCGAGGCCCGCGGCGAGGTCCCTGGTCGCGTCCTGCGCACCTCGCGCGAGCTGACCTACTGTCCGAGCTGCGGCAAGTGGTACTGGGAGGGCTCCCACGTCGCGCGATTGAGAGTGTGGCTTGAGGAAGCCCTCGGACGACCGCTCCTGGGCGGACATCCGCCCGAGGGGTGAGCCGACTCAGTGGCACTCGAGCGAAAGCGCGAGCTGCCGGGCCTTGCGGGCCAGCGACTCCGCCTGCCAGAGCTCGTTGCGCTTCAACGCGGCGCGAGCCTGCACGAGGTAGCCGCGCGTGGTCTCGAACACCGACTCCTGATCGGGCAGCAGGGACTTCGACGCCGCACACTTGCGGACCGCCGCGCTGGCCGCCGTGGTGTCGGCGATGATGCGCTGGCGCGCCTGCTCGCGCTCCGCGTCGGTCATCGTCGTGCCGAGCGAAGAGCCGCTGCTCGGCGGCGGGGGCGTGGCCGCGGAGGATCCGGGATTCCCCGCGTCCTCGGGCGGCGGCTGTGGCGGCGTGGGCCGCTGGTCGATGGGGACCCCGGTCTGCCTCGGCCGATGGGCACACCCCGTCAGGGATGCCATGAGCGCGAGCAGGAGCACGGCGCTCAGCCAGCCAGCCGTCGAGGAGCGCCTCATGCCGCGCCGACCGGCTCGAGCTTGCTCTCGGGCAGCTCGAGCACCACTTCCGTCCCCTGACCAGGCGCGGAGTGCAGGCGGACGCGCCCTTTGTGTAGCTTCACGACCTTCTGCACCACCGCCAGTCCGACGCCGGACCCACGCGGCTTGGTGGTGAAATCCTCGTCGAAGACCTGGCCGTGAAGCTCTTCCGGGATGCCGGCGCCATCGTCTTTGACGGTGACGGCGACGCGGCCACCATGCCGGTCCACTCTGACGGTGACGCGGCCGCCATCGGGCATGGCCTGCACCGCGTTGGTGATCAGCTGGGTGATGGCCTGACGCAGCAGCAGGCCGTCCCCCCAGAAGCGCTCGGGAGCACTTCTGGCGTCCAGCCGGATCTCGATGGATGGATTCATGCTCTGGCGCGCGCGATCCACTTCCTCCTCGAGCAGCCCTTGCAGGTCGACCCAGTCGGGTCGCATCTCCCCACGCTGGGAGAAACCGCGGAAGCGCTCGAGCACGGTCTTCAGCCGACCGAATTCCTGATCCACCACCTCGAGGTGACGTTGCGCATCATCGGGCGCGAGATTCCATTTGGCTCTCAGGTGGCCCAGGTGGAGCTGCGCGGCGTGGAGCGAATCGGCCAGCTCGTGAGTGAGGCCTCGCGCCACGCGGGCCCAGGCCGAGGCCTGGCCGGTGGCGTCCAGCAGCTCGTCGTGGTCCACCTCACCCGCCGCCGCCCGGTGCCGCATGGCTTCCAGGCGCTCGCCCAGCGCGTTGATCGACGAAGCCAGCACCGATAGCTCGTCGCGGCCTTCCACCTGAAGGCGGTAGTCGAAGTCTCCGCCACGGAGCCGCTCGAGGCCGGTGGTCATCGCGCGAACGCGGCGGGACAGGAGCTCGGCGGAGATGAGCGCCACGAGGATCGCCAGCAGCAGCGCGACCGCGGTCACCCACAGTCCGGCGCGAAGGGACTCGAGGAGCGCGGTCTTCATCAGCGCCGTCGACAGGCCGACGCGCACTTCCCCGAAGGGCCGCCCCCCGGAGTTCAGCGGCACGCGCGCCTCGAAGGCACGGGACGGGCCGAGGAGGCGCGCGCCCTGACGGAACACGTTGCCCTCTTCGAGGGCCTCGATATCCGGACGAGTCAAAGCCAGTTGTCCCACCCGCAGGCCCTGGGAATGGACCAGCACCACACCTCGGCGATCGACGATCGTCAGGTCGTAGATCGTGGGATCTCCGGCCACGGCGCTCTCGAACAGCGACTTCAGCGCGCGGTCGCCCTGGATGGCGTTCGGGATGGAAGCGGACGAGGCGCGCGCCGCGCGCCCGGCCAGCCAAGCGGTCTGGTGCGCGAGCGCCCGCGAGCGCTCCGCCGACGCATGGATGATCTCCTGAACCGCCAGCGTCAGGTGGACGCCGATCGCCAGCATGGCCACCAGCACGGCGAGCCCGACCATCGACAGAGACAGCGAGGCCCGCAGGCTGATCGGCAGCCTCACGCCGTCTCTCCTCGGGCGTAGAGCTTGAGCTTGTTGTGCAGGGTCTTGAGGCTGATCCCCAGCGCTCGCGCGGCGTGGGTCTTGTTCTGCGCGAAACTCTGGAGCGCGTCCAGGATCGCCTTGCGCTCCACTTCGTGGAGCGGCTCCACCTCACCCGAACGCAGACGCTCGATCAGGCCGAGCGGCCGCGCGATCCTTTGCGGCAGGTCGCTCAGCTCGATCACCGAGCCGCGCGCCAGTACCACGGCCCGTTCGATCGCATTCCGAAGCTCGCGCACGTTGCCCGGCCAGTCGTACCCCTCGAGAGCGATCAACGCCTCGTTGGAGAGGCCTTCCACCGCGCGCCCGTTCTGCTCGGCGAACGATGCGATGAAGCGGGCGGCGAGCGGGGCGATGTCCTCCTTGCGGGCGCGCAGCGCCGGCATCGCCAGGCTGAACACGTTGAGCCGGTAGTACAGATCTTCGCGGAGCCGTCCCTGGCGCACCGCGGTCTCGGGATCGCGATTGGTGGCGGCGACGACCCGGAAGTCGGCGCTTCGCTCCTCACGACCGCCGACGCGGCGGAAGCGTCGCGTCTCGAGGACGCGCAGGAGCTTGGCCTGGAGTCCCGGCGCCATCTCGGTGATCTCGTCCAGGAGCAAGGTGCCGCTTCCCGCATGCTCGAACAGGCCGGAGCGCTCGCTGATGGCGCCGGTGAAGGCCCCGCGCTCGTGGCCGAAGAGCTCGCTCTCGAGCAGAGCCTCGGGGATGGCCGGGCAGTTGACCGCGATGAAGGGGGCCTGAAACCGGCCCGAAAGCTGGTGGAGCCGCTGCGCAACGAAGTCCTTGCCCGAACCGCTCTCTCCGGTGACCAGCACGGAGGCCGTGGAAGGGGCCACCCGCTCCACCAGGTCCATGACCCGCCGCATCGCGGGAGAGCGGCTGACCACCACGTCGTCGTCGAGATGAGCCAGGCGTTGACGCAGCCTCACCACTTCGTCATGCATGGAGTTCCGCTCGCCGAGCCGATCGACCAGAAGTCGCAATCGCTCGAGGTCCACCGGCTTGGTGAGGAAGTCGAAGGCCCCTTCCCGGATCGCCGATACGGCGTCCTCGATGGTGCCCTGACCGGTCAGCATGATGAACCCGATCCACGGATCGGCGACCTGGACCTGGCGAAGGAGCTCGAGGCCCCCAGGACCGGGTGGCATGAGCAGATCGCACACGATGACGTCGGGACGCCAGGACTCGAGGACGACCAGCGCTTCGGCGGCGCCGGAAGCGCAGTGCGATTCGTGACCCCACTCCTTGAGGTAGTCCCGCAGTCCTTCGGCTGAAGCCAGGTGATCGTCGACGACCAGGACTCTCATCAAGGGTCCTCGGAGGGGGGCTGAACCATTTCCTTTTTTCCTGGTCGGTAGATATTACTCAGTATCTCCCGGAAATCCACAGGTTCTTCCACATCCTCGATGGGTCCTGCCGGCAAGGCGAAGTTAGCTCGTGGTAGCACCTTGGCAAGTTCCTTCTCACCAATCGTCATCGTGGCACCAATCTGGCAAAGGACTTCGGAGACGCGACGCGGAACCGCGAGCGTCACATGAAGTGCTCATGCGCTTGCAGTACCGATGGGCCGTCCGCATCAGGAGTCCCCACGGAAACCATCGGGGGTGGTGAGCTTCATGGGTCGGGCCGGTTCGCAAGGGACAACGCATCCGTGACTTTGCACCCTCAGACCGGCCCGTGCCTCTGGAGCTTTCGAAGTGGCTCGAAGCCTGGCGGAGGTTTCGAGCCGAAGAAGAAGTAACGACGGCCGCGTTTTGGGCGTGGTTGTCACTGAGAGGCTGACAACCAAGGCGGGCGGAAGGAGACCGCCCCCAACGCGTCCACGCGCGTAGAGCTGCTCTAAAGAGCGGTTGCGCCCTACGCGGCCGTCCGTAGTATAAGAATCTTGAGCGGGAATCGACGGACTCGAGGAGCCCGGAGAGTAAGTGGGGAGCGGCTCCAACAGGTTCGTCGCCCGCTCAAGGCATCAAGAAACCGCCGAGTTCCTGCGAGCGACCTTCTCGCCGGGCTCGGCGGTTTCGTTCGTGGCGCGGAACGGTCGCGCTTCGTTCCTCGGCCCCGGTTTTCAAGGTCCTCTCGGCGGGTGCTAGACTTCGTGTGCCCGAAAGCCTTCCTTCGGCCCGCATGGACCTCTCCACCGTCGTCGTTCACTACCGCTCCCTCGACGCGCTTCCCACCTGCCTCGACGCCTTGCGTGAAGCCACGCAGGGAGTCGAGAGTGAGATCGTGGTCGTCGACAACGCCTCCGGCGACGGCGTCGCCACGTGGATGGCGCGCGAGCATCCCGACGCCCGGCTGATCGAGAACGACGAGAACCTCGGCTATGCGAAGGCGGTCAACCAGGGGATCGCCGCGACGCGGGGCGAGTTCGTGCTGGTCATGAATCCCGACTGCTTTCTCTCGCCCGACGCGGTGCGCATCATGATGCGTCACGCTCGGGAGCATCCGAGGGCCGGCATCGTCGGACCCCAGCTCCTGACCGAGGAGGGCGCCATCGAGTACTCGGCCCGCGCCTTTCCCGACGCGCTGTCCTTCCTGTTCAACCGCTATTCACTGCTCACTCGCTGGTTTCCCGGCAATCCTTTCTCGCGCCGCTACCTCCTCACCGACTGGGATCACCGGACGGTGAGGGACGTGGACTGGGTCTCGGGAGCGTGCATGCTCGTTCGCCGGGCGGCCATTCAGGCCGTCGGCCCGATGGACGATGGTTTCTTCATGTTCAACGAGGACGTGGACTGGTGCCGGCGCATGGGAGACGGAGGATGGACCGTCACCTATGTTCCCGAAGCCCGCGCGACGCACAAGGTCGGCGCCAGCCGACGACGCGTCTCGAATCGCCTCATCATCGAGCGTCACCGCGGCATGATGCGGTACTTCCACAAGCATCATCCGACCCACCCGCTGGTCGCGCTGCTGGCCGACGGCTTCATCCTCCTGCGCGCGGGCTTGATGATGACCGCGAACGCGCTGAAGCCGCGCTGACGTGGTCTTCCCCTGGCTCGGCGGCGTCCGCATCCCCTACTCGCTCATTCTCTTCGTGGCGGCCGCCTTGCTCACGCTGTTGCTGACACCGCCGGTGCGGGCCCTGGCGCTGCGCCTCGGCGCGGTCGATCATCCCGGCCCTCGCCGCGTTCACGAGACGCCGGTGCCCAAGCTCGGCGGATGGTCGATGGCCTTCGCCGTCCTCGCCGTGGCCTGGGCCGCCTACCTGCTGCCGGGACCGCTCGGGGTGATCGACCCTCGGCCCTTCGTCGGCTTCTCGATCGCCAGCCTGGTGATCCTGGCGCTCGGCACGTTCGACGACGTCCGCGGCGCTTCTCCGGCGGTGAAGCTCTTCTTCCAGGCGGTGGCCGCGGTGGTCCTGATCCAGTTCGGACTCGGGATTCCACGGATCACGCTGCCCTTCATCGGCGAGATCTCGACCGGGTCCATGAGCGCGCCGCTGACCATCGCGTGGATCCTGCTCGTCACCAACGCCATCAACCTGATCGACGGTCTCGACGGCCTGGCCGCCGGCACGGTGCTGATCGCGTCGATGACGCTGTGGACCGTCGGGCGGATTCACGAGGACATCTACGTGCTCTTCCTGACCGCGGTGCTCGCGGGCGCGACGCTCGGGTTCCTGCGCTACAACTTTCCTCCGGCGCGGGTCTTCATGGGCGACACCGGCAGTCAATTCCTCGGCTTCGCGCTTGCCACCATCTCGCTGATCGACAACCGGAAAGGCGCCGCCACCATCACCCTCTTGTTTCCGCTGGTGGCGATGGGCGTGCCGATCCTGGATGGCTTGCTGGCGTTCGGGCGCCGCGCGCTCAGCGGCCGTTCGGTCTTCGTCGCCGACGCCGGGCACATCCATCACCGGCTGCTCAGCATCGGCCTGTCGAAGCGCTCGGCCGTGCTGGTGCTGTGGTACGTCTGCGCCTACCTGGGCGTGACGGCCGTGGTGCTGTCGGTCCTGCCGCGCCACTACGGTTGGCTGGTGGTGGCGCTGCTGGCGATGGGAATCTATCTGGCGATCCAGGTGCTCGAGTTCGTGGACCGGCGCATCCAACGAATCGAGCCGCCGTCCTCGCGCTGATCGCGCCGCGAGGCACGGCCGAGGCGGTGATCGACCTCGGAGGCTCCCCGCCACGGTCCCTTCGACCCGGCCGCTCGACCGCCCCCGGCCACGCCCGATCCGTCGAGCGCGATTCGGCAGATTTCATGCCGCGGAGAACCGGGCATATCCTCGCGGTTCAACACAGACGGGAACCACGGGCGGCGCCGCGATGATGGTCGGCAGCGTCGAGGGAATGACGGAGCGGCGCTCGTCAGTGGGCGAAGGAGTACGTCGCTTTGATGCTCCAGTGAAGCGCGATGTCCTGCTCTTCGCCGAGCGTGGCTTCTCCGCCAAAGACCGGATTGGTCTGGTTCGAGAGTCCCACCCAGCTCATCCGGATGTCGAAGCCAAAGAGGCCGTTCGCGCTGATCTGGGTGTTGAGACCACTGGCCAGATAGACGCCGGGATTGATGGCCGCCAGGTCATTGCCGGTCCCGCTCAGCTTGTTGTAGTAAGCGCCGGCGCCCAGTCCGATGTAAGGTCGAGCCGGCGTCCGCCACCGGTAGTGACGCAGGATCTCGAGCGTCCAGGGAGACTCGATCTCGACGGCGTCACCGTAGCGGCCGAGAATGTCGAACGCCGCCTGCGCTCCGTAGGACCACTTGGAGTTGCGGAAGCGGGCGAAGCCGAATCCGACGCCGATGTTGCCGTCGGCCGCTCCGGCCGCGGTCGACTTGGCGTATCCGGCGCGTACCGAGAGCCAACTGGTGCCTCGCGCCCAGAGATCGGTTTCCTGCGCCTGGAGCGGGGCTGCGCCGAGGAGAAGCATGCTCGCGGCCGTCCAGACCCACCAGCGACTGGAGCCGTCGCCTCTCATCCCACCCCTGCTCACCATCCAGCTCCTTTCGTGCTCTGCGAGCACTCACCCGGTCGAAGTAGGCCGGGGAAGCTAGCAAAGCCCGCGGCAGGCCTCAAGGACCGTAGCGGCAGCCGCTTTCGTGGCGAGGGCGTGCGATTCGCGCTTTCCCCTCCGGGCGAGGTTCGCTAGTTTGCGGGCGATGATCAGAATGCTGTGGGCGGCCATGGCCGCGGTGATGATGGCCGGCTGCGGCTCGCAGCCGCGCGAGAGCGATTCCAATCTCACGTTCGAGAGTCTCGACCCGAAGGCCGATACCAGCGGGATCTCCAGGGGCGAGGCGCTGCTTCGCGAGTTCGAGGTGGAGCGCGACGGGGCGGGCGCGATGCGCGCGAAGGGCCGCATGGATCTGCCGGACGCTACCGTGCTCGAGCTCTACATCTATCCCCCAGGGGGGTCTTCCGAGGTGCTGGGCCGCACTCGCTTCACGCTGCGTGACCGCCGCTTCGAATCGCCGCCGGTGTTCGGGCCCGGCGGCCCGCTGCCCGAGGGCAGCTATCACTTCCAGCTGCTCGGCCGGTTCGATCCCGACATTCAACCCGCCGAGGTCATGGCCGCGCTGGGCAACGGGAGTCGTCTGCGCGGGCCGGGAATCATCCGCTCGCGGTCGGGCACGATCGTGTTCATCCACGATCAGGAGGCGCGGCGTTGAGCCCGAAAGGCCCGCGACCGCCCGCAATCCGCTACCGCCCGGCTCGGCGGACCGACGTCGAGACGCTCGCCGAGCTCGGCTCGCGCACCTATCGGGTGGCGAGCGTCGAGAAGCGCCGCGAGTTCTACACCGATCATCCGCGCTTCACCCTTCGCGACGTGCGGGTCGTCGAGCTCGAAGGCCAGGTCGTGGCGTCGCTGGTCCTCTATCCGCTCCAGGCATGGGTGAGAGGACAGAAGCTCCCACTCACGGGGATCGGCTCGGTGGCGGTGTCGCCCGAGCATCGCCGGCGAGGCGTCGGCGAGGCCGCCATGCGCGCCGCGCTGCGCGAGATGCGACAGCGCGCGAATCATCTGTCCATCCTCTATGCCTTCCGCAATTCGTACTACCGCAAACTGGGCTATGGGGTGATCGAGCACCTTCATCAGCTCGCGGTCTCGGCGTCGAACCTTCCTCTGGCCGACGAGTCCCGCCGCGTGCGAAGACTGATGCTGCCGGACCGCTCGGCGGTCGAAGCGCTGTACGAGCGTGTCGCGCAGCAGGGCCACTTCGCGATCTCGCGCACGGCCGAATGGTGGGAGCGCCGTCTGTGGAACTATCCCGGCGACTGGGTCGTGTACGAAGGCCGGCGGCGGGGCCAGGTCGAAGGCTATCTCTACTACGAGGTCGAGAACTCGCACGGGCCTTTCCGCCTGGCGGTGAGTCTCAACGAGTTCGTGGCGGCGACGCCCGAAGCGCACCGCGGCCTGGTCGGCCACCTGGCATCGCTGCGCGACCAGGTGGAGGAGATCCACCATGCGTCGCCGCACGACGGAGCGTGGGCGGCGCTCCTGCGCACCGCCCAGAACCTGCGCCCCGCGGCGGAGATCGGGCCCTATCTCGACACGGGAGGGCTGGCCACGGGTGCGATGATGCGGATCACCGACGTCAAGGGCGCGCTCGAGATGTTGCCCATCACGTCCAGCGCGACCGGCGAGATCGCGCTGGAGATCCAGGATCCGGTGCTCCCGGTCAACGCCCGCGTGTACCACGTGACGGCGCGCGAGGGCCGCCTTCACGTCGGGCCCGAGCCGTCACGAAGGCTTCCGCGGCTATCCGCGGCGATCGATGTGCTGTCGCCGATCGTGACCGGCACGCTCTCCGCCGCGCGCGCCGTCGAGGTCTCCCTGGCGTCGTCCACCGGTGATGCCGCCGAGCTGGTGGAAGGCTGGTTCCGCCATCGCCCGGTCTACGTCTATCAGTTCAACGCCTTCTAGGACCGCATGAACGCAGCCCGTCCCGAATCCAATCGGCCGTTCACCGTGCTGCACGAGATGCGACCGCGCTTCCGCGACACGGATGCGATGGGTCACCTCAACAACGCTGTTTACGTCACGTACCTGGAGGTGGCCCGGCAGATCTACTGGGAACGGATCGAGCCGAGCGGTGATTACCGGCGCGTTCCTTTCATCCTGGCTCACGTCACCATCGACTTTCGCTCCGAGGCCCTGGTCTCGGAGGTGCTGGAAGTGGGGATCCGCTGCGAGTGGATCGGCTCGAAGTCGTTCGCCTTCACCTACGAGATCCGGGAGCGAGCGACGCGGCGGCTCGTGGTCGAGGCGACCTCGGTCCAGGTCTGCTACGACTACGCCGCCAAGCGCAGCATCCCGGTGCCGCCGGAGCTGGTGCGTGAGCTCGAGTCCATGGAAGGACGTCCGCTGGCTCGAGCCGCTCATCGGGATCCAGCGCGTCTCGGCTGAGCCCGGCATGCCTTCGTTCAGCGCACCACGGCGACTCTGGCCGATTCCGACTGACCGAGGCGAGTGAGTCGCACCCAGTAGAGACCGGGAGCGAGTGACGTGGCCTCTGCGATCGAAACCACATGTGCTCCCGCGCCGAGCACGCCAACGTTGCGCGTCGCCACCCGACGACCCGAGAGATCGAACAGGTCGAGTGTCGCTTTGGCGCCGTCTTCGAGCGTGAAGGCAACGCTCAAAAGCCCGGCGGTGGGATTGGGTCGGACGCCCCGAAGCCGAAGCCCACTGGAGGGGCTCGCGCCCACGGCAACCGAGGTCGGAGATCGCAGCTCCCAGACGCTCGCGCTCTTGCCACCCAGGATCAGCATCGTCGGGCCGTCGTCGAATGGCACGCCATCGGCGCCAGGCACCACGGCGAGCGGCGTATCCGAAACGTCGGGAGGGACGCCGACGGATTCCAGAGTCCAAGCCGGGCTCCCGTTCAACGAAAGGCTCCAGACTTCGCGGGTGGCGTTCCCGCCGTACACCAGCATGCGAGGAGATGTCCCTCCCATGTAGATCGCGGCGTGCTGATCGCGCGGCGACGGCGGCGTTCCGCTCGGCGTCAATTCCGTCCAGGTCGGGGTGCCGTTCAGGTCCAGGGACCAGACGTCGTTGAGGAGCGCGTCGCTCGCATCCCGACCGCCGAACACGACCATGCGTCGCTGGGCGACGTCGAAGATCGCGCTGTGGCACGAGCGGGCCGGCGGCGGCGTGCCCTCAGGCGTGATCGGCGACCAGGCGGGAGGGCTGACGTCGAGATCGAGCTGCCACAGGTCGTTCAGTGGATTCAAGGGTGGCAACAAGGCGACCGTCTGCCCGCCGAACACGATCATCCTGCGGGCCGGACTGTCGAAGATGGCCGAGTGCTCGAGTCTCGCCGCGGGTGGATCTCCCGTGGGCTCCAGCGCCGACCAGGTTCCCGTGCCGAGCTCGAGGGACCACACATCATTGACGGGCTGAAGGGAGGACTCCGAGTGGCCCGCGAAGACGATCATGCGGTCGCCGGGAGCGTCGACGACGGCGGAGTGTGCATAGCGCGGCGAGGGGAGAGCTCCGGAGTTCCCGAAGTTGATCCAGTCGTAGACCAGGTCTGGCGGCGGGTTGGGTCCCTGCCATAGCGGGATGATGAACGTGGACGTGAAGCTCGAGAAGATAGGCTCGAGGAAGTCCACGAATACTCCGCCGAAGACCAGGGTTCGGCGGCGGACGGGATCGAACACGGCAGTCTCATCGATCCATCCGGTGCGCGGGCCGAACGACGGCACCAGACGAGTCGCGGGCGCCGTCCCAGTCAGCGGAACGATCCATGCCTGGCTGGTGGTGGCTGGCGGAGTGTCGACGCATCCCCCGTAGAGGATGGCGCGGTCCTTGGGCGCGTCATAGATCAACGTGCTGCGAGATCCCATCATGATCGTGAAGGACTGCCAGGTCGGCGAGCCCGCGAGATTCAGCTGATAGCTGTCGAGTCTCACCTGGTCTCCGAAGAAGCTCTCGCCTGAGACGATCAGCATGCGATCACGCGGCGCGTCGTAGAGCGCCGCGTGCCGCGTCAGCTGCCCCGGCCCCGTTCCCGAGGTGACGATCTGGGACCACGCAGGTGGGCCGGCGAGGTCGAGCGCGAAGGTCTCGTTGCCGTCTCCGGAGTCGGGCTTCCCGCCGAACACGACCATTCGTTGGCGCTGCGAGTCGTAGACCGCGCTGGCGCCGCTTCGGGGTGTCGGCGGCGTCCCCGCGGGCGTCAGAAGAGTCCACACGGGCGGATCGGCGAGCGACAGCGCCCACACGTCGTTCAGCTTGGTTCCGTCGGTGCCTCCGAAGACGATCATCCGATCGCCGACCGGATCGTAGATCGCCGCGTGCAGCTCGCGGGCGGTGGGCGGCGAACCGCTCGGCGTGAGAAGGCTCCAGGTCTCAGGAGCCGTGAGCGAGAGCGCCAATACCTCGTTCGATCTGGCGCCGTCGTTTCCTCCGAAGACGACCATGCGATGCCGCACCGGATCGTAGATGCCCGTGTGGCCGGCGCGCGGCGATGGCGGCAACCCGAGGGCCGCGACCGGTCGCCATCGCGAAGGCCCGAGATCGGGCAGGGAGAGCTCCCACACGCCGGCACGAAGCGTCGTCGCTTCCATCCCGCCGAACGTCACCAGCCGGCGACCCGTCGGATCGAAGACGCCGCAATGCCCCTGGCGAGCGGGAAGCTGAGACTCGCGCCAGACACCGATCTGGGCCGAGGCGCCCGAAGCAAGGGCCAATAGCAACGCGGCATGGAGCAAGCCGAGCGTGCGGAAGGACGCGACGCGTCGAAGATGAGTCATGGCAGCCCTCGTCCGCGGGACTGGAGAGGCTACGTCCGGCGCGATCGACAGGCGAAGTCTAGTCGCCGCCGCGTCGAGTCCTCAACCTTCATGGTGGGGGCGCTACAGAATCTCCGCAAGCGTCAGCGTGATCTTCTTCTTCTTGCTGCCGCGCTCGACCTCGAGCGTGTGGCGCTCGCCGGCCTTTCCTTCCTCGAACATCCGTCTCAGCACTTCCGGATCGTAGGAAGCGACCGTCTGCCGGTCGATGGTCAGCACGCGATCTCCCGCCTTGAGCCCGCCCTTGGCGGCGGCTGAGCCCGGGAGCACCTGCATCGCCTCGTAGCGGTCGCCCAGCTTGGCCAGCTGGAAACCCGCCATCGAGAAACGATCGCGCTGACCGTAGCGCTGACCGGGCTGCAGATAGACCACCCGCCGGTCGTAGTCGAAAGTCACCTTGAAGCGCTCCAGGATCTGGTTGCCGATGTTGCCCGCATAGTCCTCGCTCGCCAGTCCGCCGGTCGTCGCCTGGGACAGCACCACGATGGGGTCCTTCCATTGGTAGGGGCCGATCGCGAATGACTTCATCCGGCACAACGTGCTCGTGAATGTGCCGCCGAAACCGCCACCCGTCACCTGGAAGCTCCTTCCGGCTTTCGCGTGGAGGTCGTGCTTCCTGACGAACGGACTGTGCATGTCCACCGGGGAGCCACTACCGACGTCGAGACGGAACTCTCCTTCCACAGAATCGAGCCGTGCTTTGACCACCGGAATGTTGCCGGCCATCGTCATGGGCACCGCAGCCCCCAACCCGGTTCCACGGAACGTCTTGGGATCATGGAGGGTCATCACACCGCGGTCGTAGTCCACTTCCATCACGAAGCGGCTGATGAAGTCGTAGCCCAGCACTCCGGCGATCGGTCGCCAGAAGAACGGCTCGAGATGCGGATTCAAGCCGAGCACGGCCACCTTCTGATGGCCGATCACCACACCGCCGCCCTCGCCTGCCACCACGATCGAATCGACCGCCGAGAACGACGCGCCGCCCGCGGCCCCGGCGCCGGTGACGCCGATCTGGCCCTCGGTCGCGATGCCGCGCCGCGCGGCGAATGCGCTGTCGATCACCGTCAGACTCGCGCCGGTGTCGACCAGAAAGTCCTCGGGCGGTCCGCCGTTCACGGATGCCTTCACCCAGACGTGGCGCGTGCGGTAGACGAACGGAATTCGCGCGGAGTCGGCACGGCCCACGAACCGCACGTCCCTCGTGGACGGCGTCGGTGGAGCGAACACCGAGGCCTCGATCGTGGGATTCACCCACACGCTGTCCAGGGTCAGGCGCGCCGTGTTCATCGGCATGCCTTCGACTTCGACCACCGTGAGCCGTGGCCGCCACCGACCCTCGATCATCTGGTAGTCCGTCATCCGGTTCACGATCGTCTGCTGATCGCGGCGCGAGACCACTCGCGCAAGGCGCCCGCTCTTCTGATCGAACCACAGGCGCCGCGGCCGCCCGACCGGCGGCGTGACCTCGAGCACGTCGTAGCGCCCGGCCGAGTCTCGCTCGGATTCGACGCGCTTGACGGCACCGCCGCCCTGGTCGTCCGTCAGCCACAGCTCGTTCTCGAAGTAGGTCGAAGCCTGGGAATCTTCGAGGTCCTTGCCGTCCCGTCGCGAGAGCTTGCCGTTCTGGTCCACCTGCCAGGCGACACCGCCTGCGTTCCCTTCGCGGATGGTGAACGGCCCAATGCTCGTGACACTGGCCGAGCGATCGGGGCGCTGGGACCAGATCTCCACCTGACCGGTGAGGCCGAACGCCTGGACCGATCCCTTGACGTGCAGCGCACGCTCACGCATCCAGGCATCACGGCCGCCCACCGCCTTCAGATGACGGTCCACGATCTTCTGAGCATCCGGGGTGATCGTCGCGCGGGCCGGAGCGGCGAACAGGACGAGCGCGAGGCAGGCAACGAGGAAGGACGAACTCACGCGGTCGCGACGCTTCACGCTCGACGACGTCATGACCAGCCTCCATGTGGTTGATGAGCCGCGGGCCGCATTATAAGCTCGGTGCGCTGGTGTGCTCCCCTGTCTTGTGCTCGTTCCCATGGAGGTGGAAGAGATGCTCAAGCGGATCGTTCTCGTCCTCGCAGCACTCGGCGCACTCACCGGAGTTCCCGCGGCCCACGCCGCCGCGACGCTCGGCGGAGTCGGGCCCCGTGTCGGTGTGAGCATCGACCCCGACCAGCTCGTCCTCGGCGGACAGCTCATCATCGGCGAGCTCGCACCCGATCTCACCTTCGATCCCAGCCTCGAGTTCGGGTTCGGCGACGACGTCACGGTGATCGCCATGAACTTCGACCTCCATTACCACTTCACCGTCGAGGGTTCGGCCTGGCGGCCTTATGCCGGCGCCGGACTCGGACTCGCATTCATCGAGGTGGACGGGGGCGGCGGCTCGGACACCGAAGTCGGCCTCAACCTGGTCGGCGGCGCCGGAGTCCCGACGCAGTCCGGCAACCGCTTCTTCGGCGAGCTCCGGCTGGGGCTCGGCGACATTCCGGAGATCAAGATCGTGGCCGGCTGGAACTTCAAGATCTGATCGGCGCGCGGGTGAGCCGAGCACTCATTGATTCGTCGCCATCGCGCCCGTTCGACGGCCCGCATACTTCATGCGTTCGAGGAAGTGCTCGGGCGGCAGGAATCCCTCGACTCGCGCTTCCATCACTTCCTGCCCGTCGGGTCCGATGAACACCACGGTGGGCACGCCGGAAATGCCGTAGCGTTGCTTGAGCGCCTTGGACTCCGGCGAGTCGTAGCGCGTGAGGTCCACCCGATAGGCGCGGAACGAGCGAGCCAGGGCCCGCACCCGTGAATCGGTGAAGGTGAAGCGGTCGAGCTCGTGGCAGGGCGCGCACCAGTCGGCGGAGAAGTCGATCATCACCGAATGCCCGCGGCCGAGATCCGCTGCGAGCACCTCCGCGGCGAACGGCTCGAACGCCACACTCTGACGAGGCGTGGTCGCGACGACCATGACGCCCGCCAGGGCCGCGAGGGCGCCGACTCCGTAGCGGAACAGCCGGAATCGCGGCCGGGCGGTGGCGCTCCGGTCGATGAAGCCCAGGTAGATTCCACCCAGCACCAATGCGGCCGGCAGCACCCACGGCGCCCAGTCGGGAGCGATCGCCAGCAGCAGGTAGAAGAGCCCGACGCCCAGGAGGATGACGCCGAACACCTTCTTCACCCACACCATCCAGTCGCCGGAGCGCGGCAGGCGCTGGAGCAGGTTGGAGAAGCTCGCCAGGAACAGGTATGGAAAGCCCAGCCCGAGGGCGAGTGCGAACATGGTGCGGAACCCGAACATCGCGTCGCCGCGCTGCGCGATCATCGCCAGCACCGCGACGACGAACGGCCCGACGCAAGGGGCGGCGATGATGCCGACCATCAGCCCGGAGACGAAGAGTCCCATCGCGGAAGTGGTGTTGGCGCCACCCACCCGCTGGAGCAGCCAGGCCGGCGGCTGCATCTCGTAGAGGCCGAACATCGAGAGCGAGAGTCCGATCAGCAAAGCACCGAGCGCGATGCCGACCCAGACGCTCTGCAGCGCCGCGCCGAACAACCCGCCGGTGAGCGCCGCGACGACGCCGAGCGTGGAGTACATGACCACGATGCCGAGCACGTAAAGCGAGGCCGCGCTGATCACCGTGGGCAGCGGCTCCTGGCGGCGCGCGCCGAAGATCGAGACCGTGACGCCCAGCATCGGGAACACGCACGGGGTGAGGTTGAGGAACAGGCCGCCGACGAAGAGCGCCAGGAACCACACCAGTCCGCCGCTCGCCAGCGCGGCCTCGAGGCTCTTGCCGATGGCCGCCGATTGGCTTCCCTGCGCGGGCGGCGCGATCTGGAAGGAGGAGGACGGCGCGGTCCCCGTGCCCGGGGCCGAGTCGGCGGGGGCCCCCGCGCCCTGCGGCATCGGCGCCGTCCCGCTCGAGGCTCCGGCTTCGACATCGACCGGGATCTTGAACGCGACCGTCGCGGGCGCCAGACAGATCTGGTCGTTGCACGCCTGGAAGCGCAGCGTTCCGGAGAGCGTCCGGCGTCCCCCCGGCGAGCTCGCGGCGGCGGTCAGCGGCACCTCGATGACCGCCGCGCCGTCGTAGACCAGGAGCTCGTTGTCATCGAAGGCGAGCTTCGCCTTCTTCGGCGCGGGATAGATCGGGCTCCCGGCAACGATCCCCGAGCTGGCGCTCACCTCGACCTCGGTGGGGATCAGGTAATCGAGCGCCGGCGGGTTGGCGTTCACGTGCCATCCCTCGGCGATCGCGAGCTCGATCCGAGCGCGCACGCTTCCGCCCGCGGTGATCTTCGCCTCGACCGTCGTGATCTGGACCAGCTCGGCGGCTTCCGGAACGTTCGTTCCCAATTGGGCTCGAGCGTCGGTGAAGACTGCGGCGAGCAGCGTGAGCGCCAAAGCAGGAACGAACTTCATCGAGAGGTCTCCTTGCCCGTGACGGCCGCCGGCGCTCCCTCCAGCTCGGCAGCGAAGGTTTCGAGATCGTCGGTGGGAAGCCGGCACGCACGGTCGACACAGACGTATGCGGTCGCTGCGCCCTGCGGCGCCAGCGTGGCCACGAACGGCGCCAGCCGGGCGAGGCGCTTCCTGCGCTCGCCGGAATCCACCACCATCAGCATGTCGTCCGGAAGGTAACGCCGATCGAACACCCGGATCATGGCTCGGGTGTCGGCCGCTGCGGGGTCGCCCGCCACCACGACGTGGCGGGGCTTGACCGCCGCCAGATCCATCGCCATCAGCATCCGCGGCATGGCCGAGGCGAAGGGCTCGAGCCGGCGCGCGTAGTACTCGAGCGTGCGCGCCATGAGGCGCCGCCAGTCGTCGCGATCGAGCACTTCCGCGAGGCGCTGGAGATTCCACGCCGCAACCGAATTGCCGGCGACCTCCGCTCCGTCGTGGCCGTCCTTGAGCCGCACGTGAATGGAAGGGTCAGCGGGGCTCTCGAAGAACCCCCCCTGCTCCTCGTCCCAGAAGAGCTCGATCTGGCGAGCGGTGATCTCGACGGCGCGCTCGAGCCACAGGGGATCGAAAGTGGCGGCATAGAGCTCGAGCAGCCCCTGCGCGAAATAGGCGTAGTCGTCGAGCTGGCCGGCTTCCGCGGCTTCGCCTTCGCGCCATCTCCGTCGCAGAACACCGGTCTCTTCGTCGCGCAGATGGCTCCACAGGAAGTCGGCCGCGCGGCTCGCGCGTGACGCGTACTCGGGCTGCTCGAGCACCCGCGCGCCGCGCGCGAACGCGGTGATCATGAGCCCGTTCCAGGCGGTGATGACCTTGTCGTCGCGATGGGGGCGCGGCCTCCGCGATCGCGCGGCGAGCAGCCGTGAGCGCGCGGCCTGCCAGCGGCGCTCGACCTCGTCAGGCTGGGTCCCGAGCTTGCGGGCCACGTCCTCCGGGTCTTGCGATTCGTGGAGGATCGAGGCGCCGCCCTCGAAGTTGCCCGCGGGGGTGACGCCGAAGCGCAACGCCACGAGGTGCGCGTCGTCCGCGCCCAGGACCTCCGTGAGCTCGGCGGGCGTCCACACGTAGAACTTCCCCTCCTCGCCTTCGCTGTCGGCATCCTCGGCCGAGTCGAATGCGCCTCCCCGAGCGGTGAGGTCACGCGCCACGTACTCGAAGATCCCGTGCGCCGTGGCCGCGTCGACCGGCCGCCGCGCCACCTGGAAGGCGTCGAGAAAGGCGGTCGCGATCAACGCCTGGTCGTAGAGCATCTTCTCGAAGTGCGGCACCAGCCACTGCGCATCGGTCGAGTAGCGGTGGAAACCTCCGCCCACGTGGTCATGGATCCCGCCCGCGCGCATCGCGTCGAGCTGGTGAAGCACCATCGACAGCGCCGCTTCGCGCCGCGCCGGGTCGCGCATGGCGACGCGCAGGAGGAAGTCCAGATTGACGGTGGAAGGGAACTTGGGCTGCGTGCCGAATCCACCGTGGCGGGCGTCGTAGGACGCCGAGAGCTCGCGAAAGGCGCGGTCGATCAGCGCCTCGATGGGCGGAGCTTCGCGGTCCGCGCGGTTCAGACTGGCGAGCGCTGCCAGCACCTGATCTCCCGTGCGCTCCAGATCGGCGCGCTGCGTGGTCCACACCTCGTGCACGCGCGACAGCACCTCCGCGAGGCCCGGGCGCCCGTAGGCGGATCGCGGCGGGAAGTACGTGCCCCCGAAGAACGGCTTGAGATCCGGCGTGAGGAAGACGTTGAGCGGCCACCCCCCTCCGGCGCCCATCGTCTGCATCGCGGTCATGTACACCCGATCGACGTCGGGACGCTCCTCGCGGTCCACCTTGACCGGCACGAACCAGCGGTTGAGCAGCTCGGCGATCGTGTCGTCCTCGAAGGACTCGCGCTCCATGACGTGACACCAGTGGCAGGTCGAATAGCCGATCGAGAGAAAGACCGGCTTGTCGTCGTCTCGCGCCGTTCGAAAGGCCTCCTCCCCCCAGGGTCGCCAGTCCACAGGATTCGTGGCGTGCTGGAGCAGGTAGGGGCTTTTCTGGCTCGAGAGTCGGTTGGGCTTGCGGGAGTGGTCCGCGGGGTCACGCAGCACGCGGGAAGGGTATCAGAGGCCTCCGACGCGGTGTCAGGGGCTGGTCAGCGGAATACGCCGGGCAAACCGGCCTGCCGCGCGGGCCAGGGGACCCGCCGACAGCGCGAGCAGCGTGGCGAGCGCGAGCTCGAGCGCGAGCATTCCCGCCGCGGAGATCCCGGAGGCCGTCGAAAGCCATGGAACGCCTTGGGAAACCACCGATCGGCTCGCCGTGGCCAGGGCCCAGAGTCCCTGCCAACCCCCGGCGAGTCCGCCGGCGAGCGCCAGTGACAGAACGGTGACTGGCTGGAGGATCACGCGAACCCACCAGGGAAACGCTGGCGCGACCACGGTCATCTCGAACGACTCGCTCCCGACGCGGGCCATGACGCGGTCGGTGAACCCATCGGGAGCCGAATCCCGGGCGCTCAGCGTCCGCTCCAGCGTCCGATCGACCCAGCGGTCCAGGTCTTCGGAGCTCATCCTCGCTCGCTCTCCTGCCATGCCGCGCGCAGCGCGGACCTCGCGCGACTCAGATGAGTCTTCACCGTGTTCTCCGGCATGCCGAGCACACGCGCCGCGTCCTCCACCGACCGATCGTAGAAGTAGTAGAGCGTCACCACCGCGCGCTGCGCTTCCGTCAGCCGGGTCATGAGGCGCTCCAGCTTCTCCCCTGCTTCCCCCGTGTCGGCCGATCGGTGCCCGGACGGCTCCATGGCCTCCCTGCCGATCCGCCGCGCCTCGCGCGTCCTGCGTGCCGCGAGCCTCGCCGCGCGATCGAATGCGAGCCTCACCACGATGCGGTGGAGCCACGTCGTGAAGGCGGCGTCACCGCGAAAGCGCGGAAGCGCTCGCCACACTCTCACGAACGCGTCCTGGGCCACCTCCTCGGCGTCCGCCGGGACTCGCACGATCCGCAGCGCGAGGGCATAGGCCCGATCCCGATGGCGTTCCACCAGAGCGCGGAACGCCTCGGTTTCACCACGCCGGGCCCGCTCGATCCACTCGATCTCGAGGCCGGGCGCCGGGCCCATGGTCCCCATCAGCTCCTTGGACCCGGTGTGGGGCTCGTCAGGTTTCATCGCGGCGCTGAAACCCGGGAACGACCCGCGAGGGTCCAAACCTGCGAATGGAACACCACCAGGCCGGGGCCCGGCATGGGCCCGGCGCCCCGCACCCGAAGGAGGGCAAGGCCATGTTCGGATTCGACGGCGGAGACTTCATCCCGTTTCTGGTGTTTTCGATCCCCATCATCGCGATCGTCGGCGGCATCACCACGGGCATCATCAAGACGCTCGGTCGGCAGCGACTGATCGAGCTGGCTCAGCAGGAGCGGATCGCCGCGATCCAGCGCGGCATCGACGTCTCGAAGCTTCCGCCCCTGCCCAACATCGGGCTCGACGAAGACGACCTGCTCGGACTCTCCGGCCCCGAGCGAGACCGACGTCGCGCGCAGGGGCTCCTGATCGCGGGGATCATCACGCTGGCTGTCTCCGCCGGGCTCATCGCGTTCTTCACGCTGATGGAGCCGGGCAAGAACCTCTGGGCGGTCGGCATCATTCCAGGCGCCGCGGGTGTCGCGCTGCTGCTCTCGGCGTTGATCGTCCATCCCCGGGGCGGAGTGGCCGGCAATCCTCCGAGCGCGTAGCCGGTTTTCCCTATCCACGTTCCCTCGCGCACGAGGTGTCTTCGATGTGGATCGATTCCGATCTCTATGACCTGGCCGGAATGATGCTTCTCGGCGGCGCGTGGGTTACGGCGTGCGGCGGAGTGCTCGCGGGATTCGCCCGCCACCTGCTGATCCAGCGCCGCATCGAGCGGACGTATCGCCTCCGGCTGGCGCGCTGGCGCGCGACGGTCGATACCGCCTAGCCGGCCAGCTCGCCGGCGTCTCGCTCGGCGCCCACGGAGCGGGCATCGAGCCACTGCACGCGCCCGAGGTACAGCTCGCGATCGACCTCGGCCATCATGTCGAATCGCCGCCGATGGCAGGTGAGCAGCACGACCTGATGTGTGGTGGCGAGCTCGATCAGCAACCGCATCCCGCTCCGGGCTCGCTCGTCGTCGCTCGTCACGAAGACATCGTCGAGCAGGAACGGCAGCGGAGTCTGCCCGCGTGACAGGAATTCGCTCACCGCGAGGCGCACGGCCAGGTAGAGCTGATCACGGGCGCCGGCCGAGAGCTGCTGGTCGGCTTTGCCTCGTGCCAGCGTCTGTCCCCCCATCAGCCGCACCGAGAAATCGAGATCGTCCCCGAAACGGATCTGGTCGATCGTGGAGCCGACCATCTGCAGCAGCTCGGCGACCCGGCGGTTCAGATAGTCCGCCCACCGCTGGTGCGTCTCGGCCGCGACCTCGCGGATCGTGGTGATCGCCAGCTCGACCGATTCCATGAAGCGCTGTGCGCGGACCCGCGCGCGTTGGATGCGCTCGAGCTGCGCGCGGCGCTCCGGACGCTGGGCGTGCACGCGGCGCGAGACTTCCTCCACCTGGACCCGGAGATCCGCTCGCTTCCTCTGCGCTTCCTCCTGGCGCTCGAGCAGCCGGCGGCGCTCCTCGTCGATCGAGCGCTGATTGCGAGGCGATCGCGACGACGTGCCTCCTTCGGCGAGCGCCACCTGGCTCTCCAGCTCCGCGCGCCGCGCATCGGAGAGCCGGCGGCGCTCGGCGCTCGGAATCAGCTCACGGGTCAGCAGCATCAGCCGCTGTCGCGACTGCTCTTTCTCTGCCAGCTCGCGGAGGTGCTCGGACCAGGGCCGCGACGGATCGTAGGTCAGCCCGGCCGACTGGAGGATCCGCAGCGCCCGCTCCCGAAGTCCCGACGCCGCGGCTTCGTCCACCTGCTTCTGCTGATCGATCCATCCCCAGTTGCGGTCGAGCGCCGCGAGCTTCTGGCGAACCGCCTCGAGCTGGCGAAGGAGCCCCGCCACCTTTTCGAGGCTCTCGGGGTCGGCCGTGGTGACGCCGAATCGCGCGAGCAGCTCGCCGGCTTCCTCCATGGACTGGCGTCGGCGCGCATCCAGCGCCGCGAGACGAGACTGCGCCTGCACCGCCGGAGCGCTCTCGTCGCGGAGGCGCGCCAGCTCGTTCCATTCGCGGAGCAGCTCGATGTGATCGCGATAGCCGTGCTGGCGGGACAGGCTCTGGAGCGCGGTCTCGGTCTCGGCACGCTGATGCTTGAGCTGGTTGAGACTACGCTGCGCGTCGGCGAGCAGACGCAGCGACTCCTCGCGCTCATCGGCCCTCATGTTCCGGCCGCCCGTGACCAGCGCGATGCCGATTCCGAACAGGACCGTGCCGGCGATGAAGAACGTGGTCGAGAGCCAGGGAAGTCCGCGCAGCGACGCCACCACCGTCCCCGCCACCAGCGTGGCGATGCCGAGCGCGAGCAGGAACCAGCCGGGCAGCGTGCGGCTGGAGCGCTGGGCGTCGATGGCGCGCAGGGTCTCGCTGCTGGTGGTGCGCTGGCTTTCGAGCGTCGCGCTCTCGGTGTGATGGGCGATGGTCAGCTCCGACTGGCGCCGCAGCAGGGCATGGTCGGCCTCCGAGAGACGGCCGAGGCGATGGGTCAGCCACTGGAGCCGTCCGGGGTCGTGCCCTTCACCGGCCAGCGATTCGCGCACCTGGAAGATCTCGTCGCGCAGCCGGGATTCCTCCTCGCCGATCCGGCGGATCTCGGCGCCAAGGCTTACGCAGCGATCGGCTTCGAGCGCGCCGCCGGCTTCGAAGGTCGCGAGGCTCCTCCGCTCGCTCTCCAGCTCGGCGCGCTGGCGTGACGCTTCTTCCTGACGCCGTCCCTCGAGCGTGGACACGTTGCGCTCGGCTTCCTCGAGGCGGGCCACGGTGTCGCGCAGCTGGCTCTCGGCGTCGCCGGGCATCTGGCTCACCGCCGAGAGGCTGTCGGCCTCGCGGCGCAGCGCCTCGATCTCCTCCTGACGCTTCTGGTCCTCTTCGAGCTGCCGCAACGCGTCGCTGGCGAGCACGCCGCGCCACTCGGAGTCCAGCCCGGCAAGGGCGTCGCGGGTCTCCCGCTCGACCTCTTCCAGGTCGGCGAGCTCCGCGAGCGGGGCGGCATTCTGTTCCAGCTCGTGGGTGAGCTCCTGCAGCTCGGTTTCGAGCAGGCGGCTCTTGGCCTCGAGGCGCGCGAGCGCGTTGACGATGGTGCCGGTGAACTCCAGCTCCGGGCAGTCGTAACGCTTGAGCGCCGTCTCGAGGATCTTGATCGCCTCGCTCGCTCGCGTGTCCCCCACCCGCGAGTCGGCCACGGCCTCGAGCCGCGCGCGCAGCGTGGGCGAGCGGCGCTCCCGCTCGTCGTCGGGCACGACCTGCCACAGCTCGCCCTGCCGGACCAGTGCGCAGCGCTCGAACTCGTCGGCGTCGAGCTCGAGCAGGCGCTTGCCCACGGGATAGTCGTTGCCGTCGCGGAAGTCGGCCGTCACATCCTGGCCGCGGCTGCTCCAGACGGCCACCGTGCCCTGGTCGAAGTCGCGCGACACCGTGTATTGCTCGCCTTCGCACTCGAATTCGAGCTCGACCCGATAGGTGCCGCCGTCCCATGGCTTCCAGCGCTCGAGCGGAGTCAGCGGGCGGTGGCTGCGGCGATCACCGTTCAGTCCGTAGAGCGCGGCCGTCACGGCGGCGAGGAGCGTGGACTTGCCGCGCTCATTGTCGTCGAGGATCACGGTCATGCGGTCGGGATCGAAGTGGATCTCGCCGCGCAGCGCGCCGAAGCCGTCGGCCTTGAGACGCAGCAGCTTCACGGCTCGAGCTCCTCGTGGACCGGGATCGCTTCCTTGAGCTGGAAGGCATCGAGTCCGTGATAGAGCGCGCGCTCGAGCCGCGCCTTCTCCTCGGGATCGGAGGCGGCATCCAGCCGCTGCAGGAGCGCGCGCGCGAAGCGCTCGTCGGTGGTCGCGCCGCTCGACTCCCGGTAGCTGTCGAGCGGATAGTCGGGACGCAGGCTGCGGCGGTCGATGCGGAGATGGAACACGCGAGCGGACACCTCGCGCGCCGGCTCGTAGCGGACGTCGCGCGCCAGGCGTCCGGTGAGACGCACGGTCACGATGTCGTCATCGCCGGCGCCGACGTCGTCGAGCGCGCGCTCGATCTTGCGATCCACGCGCTCCGCGCTCACGCAGCCGGTGACGTCGACCAGCAGCGTGTGCACCTGGCGCCGGTCGAGCGGCACGAATTCGGTCTCGACGAACGGCTGCCGGTGGCCGTGCTCGATCCTCACCTCGAGCCCGCCGTGCGCTCCGAGCTCGGTGGTGTCGAGCGCGACCGCGGAGCCAGCGTAGGCGAGCCGCACGCCCGCCACGCGTCCCTGGGGCGATGCCAGCCGGCCGGCCGCGTGGTAGTGCCCGACCGCGTGATAGGTGAAGGGGGAATCCACGGCCTCCTCGTCCGAGAACGGGGAGATCGTGGTCTGGCCGGGCGGCACGTGCCCTTCGCGAGAGCCGTGGAAGACCGCGACGTTCACTTGCGGATCCCCGACCTGGACGTCGCGAAGCCAGTCCTTGGACAGCGGGCGTTCCGCGACGCTCACCTTGGAGATGTAGCAGCGGCCCCAGACCCGCACGCCATCCACCAGCGGCGCATGAGTCCAGCGGGCGTCGGTGAAGACGTGCACGTGGTCGGGCCACTGACGGCCGCGCGCCTTGAGCAATCGCGGATTCCAGTAGAGGCTCTGCGGCGAGCACGGATCGTGGTTGCCGGGCGCGATGAAGACCGGAGGGCAGCCCGGGATCTGGAAGGCGCCGATCGCGAAGGCGAGCGTGTCGGCATCGACGCCTTCCTCGTCGAAGAGATCGCCGGCGAGCAGAATGCCCTGGACGTTGCGCTCGATGGCTTCCTTGACTGCGCGCTCGAGCGCTTCGCGTTGGTCACGGCGGCGGAGCTCGCGACGATCGGGCGGCAGCCAGCCGAACGGCCGGCCGAGATGGAAGTCGGAGATCTGGAGAAGCCGCACCAGGCCCATGGCGGTCGAACCCCTCCTTGCGCTCGCCTCGCGGCCACGTCCATCCAGGACCTGCTGGAGTCGCGGAACCGCGGCAACATAGCAGGAAGCGCCACCGTCGACAACGGATGGAACCTCGACTTCGTTGAGGTAGCATCGCCTCGTCCTTCGATCTCGCATGGAACACGACCGAGCCGATCCCACGCCGCCGCCACCCGCCACTCGTCCGTCCTGGAACACGAGAGCGGTCGTGCTCTTCGTGGTCATCCTCGCCCTGCTGATGGGGATCGGTCTCACCAGCTGGCTCTACCGCCCGGCGGCGCCCTCGGGTCTGCCGCAGGACTCGAGCGTCGCCGAGGCGCTCGATCTCCTGGGCGGCTCGATCGAGGTGGATGCCGGCGCGCTCCGCTACGCCACGTCGCTCGGTGAAGGCGGGAAACGCGCTCGCCCGGATGGGGCTCGCGACCGGCGCCTGACCGAAGCCGCCTTCCGCCTCGAGCAGGGACGCGCGCGACATCGCTTCGATCCGCGCTTCGACTGTCTGCTCGGCCACGTGGCGCTGGAAGCCGACCGCCTGGAGCTGGCCGAGCGTCGCTTCCGCGCGGCGCTCTCGCTGACCCCGCGCTACGGCGAGGCGCGGCTCGGCCTCGGCGTCACGCTGGCGCGCCGCGCCTTGGCGGAGGGCGATCAGGCTTCGTCCCGCGGCCTTCTGTTGCAGGCGATCGCCCAGTTCGCAGCCGTGGACGAGAGAGACTCCTTCTACCGGTTCGCACTCTACGATCGCGTGCTGCTCCTGCTCGACGTCGGGCGGGCCGAGGAAGCGAAGCGGCTCGCTCGGCGCTACGAGGAGCTCGAGCCGACCAGCGCGTGGACGGAAGCCTTGCGGCGCCGTCTGGAGCAGGGCTAGCTACTTCACGCGGCCGAGCTCCGCCTGCGCGATGTCGCCGCCGGGGATGCGGCGGCGCAATTGGGCCAGCAGCGCCGCCACCTCCGGATCGTCGCTCTCCGCGATGCCCGCCAGCTCGAGGTAACGCGAGAATGCCCGCACCGCTTCCTGATCCCGGTTGACGAAGGCTTCCACCATGCCCCACCGCCGCCAGGCCATCGGATCGCCGGGCGCCAGCGCTCGCACCGCGTAGGCCTCGACGGCGCCCAGGTCGAGCTCGCGCGTGGCCAGGAGGAGATCCGCCATGAGCGCATGCGCTCCGGGATCGAGTCCGTGGCGCCGCACCGCCTCGGCCATCGAGCGGATCGCGGCCGCGGTATCACCACGCGCCACCGACTCGAGCGCGCCTTCGATCTCCGGCGTCGGACCGAGCGCGAGCGTCACCCCCGCGCGCTGCAGCCAGGGCCGGGCCGCGTGCAGCCCGCCCAGCGTGAGCTCGACCCACGCCACTCGGTACGCGGTCTCGAGCGAGGCCGAGCGCTCCCAGTCGAGTGCGAGCACGTCGCGCGCGGGCAGCGGCGCATCGCTGAACATCAGGGCGAGAGCGACGCGCCGCAGCGAGTCCGGTCCTTCAATCTCGGCCAGGCTGTCGCGGCGGTAACTGAAGAAGAAGAGCGAGCCGCGCCGCGCGTGAGCCAGACGGAAACCGGTGAAGTAGTACGAGCGCAGCGTGCTGTCGCGATACGCCCATCGCACCAACGGACCGTCGCCGGCCTGGAACGCGATCGAATGGGGAAGCCCCGAGAAATAGAGCGTGCTGCGCGGCGGAATCCGCGGACGCTGGCGCCTGAGATCGTCGAGGACGCGCTCCGCCAACCTCATCCCGCGATCGAAATAGTGACGGTTGAGATGGGATTGCGTGGACCACGGATCGCGCTCGATCGCGAACTCCGAGAGGTGGCGCGCGTTCGCCGACATCGT
The DNA here is from genome assembly GCA_035712145.1 of Candidatus Eisenbacteria bacterium. Taxonomy (NCBI): domain Bacteria; phylum Candidatus Eiseniibacteriota; species Candidatus Eiseniibacteriota bacterium. Next base: position 50,736 of record DASTBI010000158.1, read on the forward strand.
GCCCACGATCAGCAGGGGGAGCAGGGCGACCCAGGGCCGCGACCTCGCCACCAGCGCGCCGATCACGAGCGCCATGCCGCACACCGAGAACAGGTAGTAGTAGGCGCTCCAGATGGCGGCCACCGCCACCACCGGCATCGCCCCGAGCAACGCCCAGGCGAGACCCCGCAAGGCGACCGCGAAGCGACCGGTGCGCGGCGCGCCCACGGCCGTGAATGCCAGCCACCCGACGCCCAGGAGCGCCGGGATCAGCGCGACCGGCGGCGCCACGTGGAGGACGCTGCCGAGACCGCGATGCGGGACCTCGAGGCCGAGAGTGACCTGCAGGAGGTGCAGCAGCGTCGCCGGGATGCCTTCGGGCGTCACGCTCACTTCGAGTCCCATCACCGGCCGCCGCGCCGAGGTCGCGAGCCAGCCCACCGCCCACGAGGCGAGCGTGGCGAGCTGAGGCCATCCGCGGCGAACGGTGACCCAGGCGCTCTCGCCTTCCCGGCGCGCGAGCCATATCGCCAGGAGCGGCGCCGCGACCACGGTCTCCTTGGAGAGCAGCGCGAGCGCCATCGCGAGCGCCGCCCAGCCTCGCCGGCCGGCGGCGTGAAGCTCGATCGCCGCCAGCGACCCCAGCACCGCGAGCAAATCCTGGCTGCCGCTCGCCCACAGGAGCGGCACGTCCGCGGCGTGATGCACGGCGACGACCGCGACGCCGGACAGCGCCGCGTGGAATGGAAGGAAGCGCCGCGCCACGCGGTACAGCAGGAGCAGAATCCCGAGAAAGAGCAGCAGATTGGCGAGGTGGAAGGCTCGCGCGGACTCTCCCGACACGCTCGCAATCGTCCAGAACCACACCTGCCGGCTGACGGGCCGCAGGTAGTTGCCGAGCGGGTCGGGACTGGCCAGCAACGCCGGCAGCGACCGGCCGCGCGCCTGATCCAGGAACAGATAGTCGTCGGCGAAGAACGGTGCTTCGAGCGAGCCGGCATGCAGGAGCGCCGCCGTGGCCAGCACCAGCGCCAGCGCCAGCGCCGTGCGGACGCGGCTCGTCACGGTTGCGCCTGCGGACCCCGCGCCGCCGCTTCCATCTGTTCGGCGCGCGCGAGGACCTCGAGCGCATGACGGTTGCCGGGCTCCAGCTCGAGCAGGCGGTGAGCGGCGCGGCGGGCCTCTGAGAGATCGCCGTTATAGATGGACACCTGGGCCAGGCCCAGCCATCCGAGGGGATTCGCGGGACTCTTCTCGAGGAAGCGGTAATAGATCTGCTGCGCCAGCGGGTACTGCTTGCGCATCGTCTCGGCCAGCGCCCACTCCTGGAGAATGCGCGGGCTGGGAGACGTGGATGCGGCTTGCGCGAAGGACTCGGCGGCGTCCTCCCAGCGCTCGAGCCGGAAGTTGCGAATGCCGAGGAAGTCCCAGGTCGTGCCGCGCTCGCGAGGCGCGCGCGGCGGCGGCTCGAGCACGAAGGCGCGCACGCGCTGGAACCCGCGATCGACGTCGGCGTTGTGCGCGAGCCACTGGACGGCGGGTACCATCGCCGCGAGCGTGATCGCGACCGCCAGCGCGTGGCGCGGGGATGCGCGGAGCGCTTGCGCGACGGTCCATGCCGAGAGGAGCGAGATCGCCACGCCGGTCGCGGCGAAGTCGTCCCAGTCGCGAAACAGACCCTGTGCCGGATGAATGAACGGCATCACGAGCAGGAACGGCAGGGCCAGGAGCACCAGCAAGACGGCCTCGCGAGAGGCTCCGGCCGCGCGATGTCGCGCGAGCACCACCCACGAAGCGAGCAGCAACGAGACGGGTGAGAGCATGACCACGAGGTTCACCAGGTCCACCGGTCGCGCGCCCGAGAAAGCCGCGCTCAGGACGCTCCCCGACAGCTCGGCCCCGCGTGGATCGAAGTGGGCGGCATCCCAGCGCCGCACCACCGCGATGATGCGCGGCACCATGACCGCCAGGCCGAGCACCGGGATGGCGAGCGCGACCAGGACCGAAGAGCGCTTCCACGCGCCTTCGCGTGCGTGCACGCGCCACCACGCCACCCATGCGTACACGACCGCGGGTAGCAGGCCGAGCGCCGAGCGATGCAGCGTCACGCCGATCGTGAGCGCCAGACCGAGCCCCAGGAGCCCCCGCCCCTGGCGGATGGCGGAGAGCCCGAACACGCCGACCGCGGCGACCAGCAGGCACATCTCGGCGAATGCCTTGCTGAAGCCGGTGAACATGCCCAGGTAGCCGCCGAAGAAGACGATGCCCGCCACCGCCACCGCGGCGCCCGCCACGAGCCCGAGCGTTCGCGCGAAACCCATCGCCAGCGCGGCGAGCGTGCCGGCCTCGAGCATGCCCAGCAGTCGCGCGGCGCCGTTGGCGTCGATCGCCAGCGCCTGGGTCAGCACGCGAGGCACTCCATAGTGGAGCAGCACGTCGAGCGGAAGCGCCTGAGGAAAGAGCTGGGAGGGACGCTCCGCCACTTCGACCGTTCCCTGGCGAAGCAGGAAGTCGCCGGTGAACCGGACGCGATCGGGAAATAGCCACACCAGCAGCATCGCGGCGAGGACGGCGGCGGAAGTCGTCAGGCCGGGCCGTTTCGCGATCGCTTCCCCGATCGCGTTCCATGCGGGCGTCGCGCGCCGCGCCACGCCCGGGATCAGCGCCACCGCGGCGAGCGCCCACAGTCCGAAGCCCCAGGCCGGGGCGAGGAAGCGCTGGAGATTGAGCGACCAGGTCCACATCGACGGGTGGAAGACCATGATCGCGCGCAGCAGGAGCAGCGTGGCCAGCAGCCCCCACAAGGTCCACGCGACCGGCGACGGAAGCGGAGTCTCGGCGGCGCGGCCTGCCTTCGCGGCGGGACGCGCGCTTCCTTTCCTAGCGTTCTGACGAGCCATCGGGCGAAGGGATCCTCTCGAGGCTTTCGAGGAGCTGGCGCGCTTCCGGACTTCCCGGACTCAGCTGTTCCAGACGCAAGGCCGCGCGCCGGCACTCATCATAATCGCCGAGATTCCAGGACTCGGCGGCGAGCCCGTACCACGCGCGCGCGTCCGCGGGCTGGATCTCGGTGACGCGTCGAAAGACGTCCCGGGCGGTCGCGGAGCGGCCGCGCGCCTGCTCGGCCAGGGCCCACTGCAGCAGCACCCGCGGGCTCGGCGCGGTCTCGGCGGCCCGGGCCATGGCTTCGGCGGACGCGTCCCAGCGTGCGAGCTGCGCGTTGCGGATGCCGAGGAAGTCCCACACACGCGCGCGCTCCGCGTCGCTGCGGCGCGGCGGCTCGGCGAGGTAAGCGTGGATGCGCGCCAAGCCGCGGTCGACATCGGCGTTGAGCGCGAGCCAGGAGAGACTCGGACCGGCCGCCGCGAGCGCCGCGGCGAGGATCAGGCCGGGCCGGCGTGGATGGGCCCCCGACTCCACCACCAGCCACGCCGCGATCATCGACAGCGCGATGCCGGCGGCCGAGTAATTGTCCCAGTCGCGAAACATGCCCTGCGGAGGATGGATGAGCAGCGTCATCCCGATCCAGGGCAGCGCGAGAGTCGCCAGGACCCAGCCCACCGGCGAGGTGAGCACGCGACGGCCGATCGCGACCGCCACGATCGGAATCGCCATGGCCAGAGGCGAGACGAGACCCATGACGTTGATCAGGTCGAGGAGCCGCGTTCCCGTCGTCAAAGCACCCAGCGCGCCGTGAGCTCCTGGCTCGAGTGGAGTGAAGTGGACCGGATCGAAGCGAAGCATCGTGCCCACGATTCGCGGCAGCATGATCGCCGACATGACGACGCCCGCCAGGAGCCCGGCCACCACGAGCGGGTCTCTGATCCTCCGGGAATCGCGGCGCCAGGCCAGGACCGTCGCCAGCGCCGCCGCGGGCAGGAGCGCGAGCGCCGATCGATGCAGGATCACCGAGACCGCCACCGTGAGGCCGACGGCGAAGAGCCAGCGCGGCGATTCCAGCGCGCGCAGCGCGAACAGGCCCAGGGCGAGCGTGAGCAGCGTGATCTCGGCGATCGCCTTGGAGTAACCGGTGTAGATCCCGAGAAACCCTCCGAGCGCCGTCACCGCCGCGATGGCGAGCGCCGAGGCGCCTTCCATTCGCAGCGTGCGCGCGTAGCCGTAGCCGAGCACGCCGATCAGGGCCGCTTCGAGAGCGCCGAGGGCCCGCTCGGTCACGGCGGTCGGGACGCTCCAGGCATCGGCCATCGCGCGCGGGAGCCCGTGGTGCAGGAAGACATCGAGCGGCAGCGCCTGAGGGAAGAGTCCCGAAGGTTTCAGCGAGCGCGCGGAGGCGCCTTCGCGCAGCAGGAAGTCGCCGACGAAGTGCAGACGGTCCGGCCATCCCAGGACGAGCGCGGCCAGCGTGACGCCCATGAGCACGGCCGCGAGGATTCCGCGCGGCGCGATCCGCTGCGCCCAGCGCGACGCGGCCCGAGCGATTCCCGGCACGAGCAGCGCCAGGCCCACGACCCAAAGCGACCACGAGAGCGCGCCCGGCGCGAAGCGAAGCAGCGAGAATCCCCATGCGGCCATGGAGCCGGGCGTCGCGAGCGCCGCGCGCAGCACGGCGAGTGTGATCAGCGCCACCCAAAGGACGATGGCGGCGGCGGGACGGCCGAGCGCCGGCGTGCCCTGGTCTCGAGCTGCGCGACGGCGCTTACTCGTCGATGTCGACATCGGCGCGCAGATCGATGGCTTCCCCTTGCGGGATGCGCACCGATCCGAACATGTCGCGCACCGCCATGCCGGCCAGGCGCTCGACCAGCCGCGGCCTCGGCCGGCGGACCTCGAGCAGCTCGATCTTCTCGCCGGGCCTCACGCGAGCGAGGCGCTTCGCCTCCTCGATCGCTTCGTCGAGACCACCGATCGCGTCGACGAGCCGGCGCTCGCGCGCTTCCTCTCCCATCCACACGCGTCCCTGCGCCACCGCCTCCACCTGCGCCGGGTCCAGCTTGCGGCCCTGGCTCACCTTGGTCTTGAACACTTCATAGGCGTTGCGCACCGTCGAGTCCGCCGCCGCCTGCCAGCGCGGCGTCCAGTCCCGGCCCAAGGAACTCCCTCCCATGAACGGGCCGCGCTCGAAAGCCTCCTGCCGCACGTGGTGTTCGCGGTACCAGCCCTCCAGCGAAGGCTTCACGAAGACCACGCCGATCGAGCCGGTGCGGGTGTAGCGATCGGCGTAGATGCGGTCGGCGCCGAGCGCGATGTAGTAACCGCCGCTCGCGGCAACGCCGCCCATCGAGACGATCAAGGGCTTCCCGGTCTCGCGCTTGAGCCGTTGGGTCTGGTGGAGAATGAGATTGGACGCGAGCCCGGAGCCTCCAGGACTCTCGATGCGCAGCACGACCACCTTGACCTCGGGGTCGCGGAAGGCGCGCTCCAGCCTCCGCGTCATCGCATCCGAGCCCATGTAAGGGCCGTTGAGCAGATCGTGCCCGTCGCCGCCGGTCTCGATCCCTCCGCTCGCGTACACCACCGCCACCGGTCGCGGGACGCGCCACGGGCGCCGTGCGGGGCGGACCTGCGACATCGAGACCCGGTGCGGCTTGTCGGAGAGACCGGACAGACGGCCGAGGATTGCGAGCGCGTCCTCGCGATACGCCACCGTGTCGATCAGCCCCGCGCGCTGGAGCTCACGCGCCGGCCACCAGCGCCCGTCGAGAATGCGCTCGAGTCGCGCGGGATCCATGTGGCGATCGGCCGCCACCGTGCCGACGAACAGACTCTGGCTGCGGTCGAGGAGCTGCTCGATCTGCTCGCGGTCTGCCTTGGGCGTGGAGTCCTGGCTGAAGCTGCGGTACGCCGACTTGAAGTCTCCGACCGATGCGCGATCGATCTTGAGTCCCAGCGATGCCAGCCAGCGGCGGTAAGAGCGGCGCTCGGTGCGTAGCCCCAGCGCCGCGAAGATCGCCTCCTCGGTGGCGACGACGCGATTGCACGCGCTGGCCAGGTAGAGATCGCCCCGGCCGCCCCCGGTCTCGAGAAACGCCACGACCGGCTTGCCGCTCGCGCGCAGTCGCTGAATGCGGGTTCGCAGCTCCTCGATCTGGGCCATGTTGGAGATGCCGCGCGGCTCGAGCAGCACGCCGCGCGTGAGCGGGTCTTCGAGGGCCTGATCCAGCTGGCGTCGCAGGTCGCCGGCCGAGCGCGTGGAGGAGCCGCCGAAGACCGAGAAGTCCGGCAACGCCTCGTCGCCCAAGGCTCCGGAAGGCCGGAGCACGCCGACGCGCCGGTCCCGCGGCCCCGCGAGCACGGTGCGGTCCTCGTCCTCGTGGAACGAGAGCGCGTGTGCGCCGCCATGTCGCTCACCCTCGTCGTCGTACCGGCTGCCGCCGTGATATCCGCCGCGGACGCCGAAGACTCCGATCCCGATTCGAAAGCCGCCACGCTCGACCGATCCGCGCAGCGCGATGCCCGGCAGCGGCTCGAGCTCGGCGAAGGCGCGCGTTCGCGCGGCTTCCGCCGGCTCGTCTTCCACCATGCGCACGTCCGCGCCCAGCGTGAAGCGCGGTCCGAAGCGCGCGGCGCTCGAACGCGACCAGGCGAGCGGGCGCAAGCCGAGACCCACGGTGTACGCCCTGCCGAGGCGCGTGCCTTCGAACTCCGTCTCGGCCACGTGAGCGGCCGTCGCGCCCATCGCGAGCCAGGGAGCGGGTCGCGACAACAAACCGAAGGTCAGATCCGATGCGCGGCTGCCGTGGCCATCGAGCCAGGCCAGGCTCGCCCCGGCCGAGAAGCGCGGGTCGCCGCCGCCGATCCCGATGCCGATGGCGCTGCGCGCGTCCTCCTCCGCGGCCGCGACGAAGCCGAGGCTGCCGAACGTGGCCCACGCTCCATAGGCGCGATCGCGCTCCGCCTTTTCACGGAAAGCCAGCAGCAGCTCGGATCGATAACGAAAGCCGAGCGCGGCGGGATTGAGCGGCAGCGCGGCAGCGCCTTCGACCGTCGCCACGCCCGCCTGCGGCTGGAAGTCCGCGCTGAACTCGAGCGGTTGCGCGCCGAGCGGTGCCGTGAATCCGATCCCGAGCGCGAAGGTGAGGCTGGCGAGCGCGTGACGGGGCTGGCGCATCATGCCGAGGTGACGACGCCCACGCGCGGGCAGTGGGGCAGGAGCGGGCAGATGGAGCAGCGCGGCTTGCGCGCCACGCAGATCCGGCGGCCGTGCAGGATGAGCCAGTGCGAGAAGAGGGTCCAGCGCTCCTTCGGCACGACGTCCATGAGCGCGAACTCCACCTTGACCGGATCCGCCTGGTCGGTGAGCGCCAGGCGGCGCGAGACGCGGCCCACGTGCGTGTCGACCACCAGTCCGGGCGTGTCGAAGGCGTTTCCGAGCACGACGTTGGCGGTCTTGCGGCCGACGCCGTGGAGCGAGGTCAGCGCCTCCAGCGTGCGCGGCACTTCGCCGCCGTGCAGCGCGACGATGTCGGCGCAGCAGCTCATGATCGATCTCGTCTTGTTGCGAAAGAAGCCGGTCGGCTTGATCAGCTCCTGGAGCTCCGCCTGATCCGCCTTCGCGAACTCGGCGGCGTCGGAGTAGCGCGCGAACAACGCGGGCGTGACTCGATTCACCCTCTCGTCGGTGCACTGCGCGCTGAGGATGGTGGCGATCAGGAGCTGGAGCGGCGTCTCGAAGTCGAGCGCCGTGGTGGCTTCCGGATAGAGACGCTCGAGGATGCCCAGAATGGCGGCCACCCGCTCGGGGGCCGGCGCCGCGAAGCGCGTCCGGCGTCGTGGCGCGCGCTTCCTCGCCGTCGCCGGCTTGGCGCGCACGCCCCGAGAGGAGGGCTTGGCACCCTTGCGGTGCCGGTCTACAGGACGCGCCCGGCTCGCTCTCGCGCCGGGCGTGGCGCGGGAGCGTCGGCTCTTGGGAAGGCTCGAAGGCGGTGCAGGACGCCGCCGCGAGCGCGGTGACTTGCGTGCCATGGAGGCGGGAGGTTAGCCGCGGGGTCACCGGCGAACAAGGCCGAGGGCTTTTCTCGCGCGTGATTACGCGCAGCGCAGCCGGACGACGAAGCGGCTTCCCATGCCCCGCTCGCTCTTCGCGTCGAGCGTCCCGCCCATCGCTTCGGCCAGGCGCCGGGCGAGCGCCAGACCGAGGCCCATCCCGCCGGCCTCGCGCGTGCTCGAGCCATCGCCCTGACGGAACGGCTCGAACAGCGCCTCCAGGCGATCGGCCGGGATGCCCGGACCGTCGTCTTCGAGCTCGATCTCGATGCCGCCGTCGCCGAGATCGGCGGCGCGAGCGGCGCTGAGACGGATGCGGCTCCCGGGAAGCGTGAACTTGACCGCGTTGTCCACCAACTCGTCGAGGATCTGCAGCAGGCGCCGCCGGTCGCAGGACACCGGAGGCAGGCTCGACTCCACCTCGAGCATGAACTCGCGAAGGCCGTCGGCGATCCCGGGGCGTCGCGCTTCGGCGAAGTCGCGCAGCAGGTCGCCCAGATCGTGCGGCTCGAGCTTGAGCTGCAGAGCCCGCTCCTCGAGCTTCGAAAAGTCGAGCAGGTTGCGGATCTTGTTTTCGAGGTTCACGGCCTGGCTGGAGGACGTCCCGATCGCCTCCCTGGCCTGCGCGTCGGTCAGCGTGGCATCCAGCAGCTCCAGATAGGCCTTGATGATCGCCAGCGGCGTGAGCAGCTCGTGGCTGACGTTGCTCAGGAATTCGGACTTGAGGCGATCGAGCTCGGTGAGTCGCTCGTTGCTGTCGCGCAACTGGCGATTCGACTCGCGCGCGCGGTGGTAGAGGCGCGCGTTCTCGAGCGCCACGGCCACCATGCCCGCAGCCGTGGAGAGGTACTCGAGATCGAGCGCTCCATAGGAAGTCCCGTCGAGCCGGCGGCCAAGAGCCACCACGCCCATGAGCCGTCCCTGCACCTGCATCGGAGCGGCGACCGCGAATCCAGCCTCGAGCGCGATCTCCGCGTCGGGGCTGCCGGCCATCGCCCACTCGTCAACGGGCTCGACCGTGCGCGCCTGCGCCATGCACTCCCCCATGCGCGCCGCGATCGGTTCACCCAGAGCACGGGTCATCGCCTCGCGAACCCCGAAACTGCGTACCAGAACCGGGACATTCCCGGCGGATCCCTGGAGCAGCCACAGCGCCGCCGCCGCCGTGCCGAAGTGACCCATGAGGTTGAGCAGTGTGAGCTGCGCGATCGCGTACGGATCGAGTCCGACGCTCAGCTCACGGCTCAGCTCGAAGAGGGAGAGCAGGCTGCTCTCGCGCCGCTCCGCGAGCTTCCGGTGCGTATCCACTCAGGCTCCCAGCGCCCGGAGCGACTCTCCTTCGCTCTCGTCGATGGTCAGGAAGCGATGGAGGTTGAGCAGCTCGAGCGGTCCTGTGACCGCCACGGATGGCGCCGCGATGCGCAGCGAGCAGCCTTCGCTGCGCGTGCGCTCCGCGAGCACCAGCAGCATGCCCACGCCGCTCGAAGACAGGAACGTGACCTCGGCGAGATTGAGCACGAGATGAATGCCCGCGGGCCGCGCCTCGACACAATGCTCGAGCAGGCGAGGCGCGGTCTTGGCGTCGAGCCGTCCCTCGGCGCGCACCACCACTGAATCTCCACGCGACTCCGTCGTCGTGGCCTTGAACGAATCAACCATGGCGATCCTCCTTGGACGCTTGCCGGACCTTGGCAGGGTCGAACGTCAGCACCGTGAGATTGCCGGCCGGGGTCGCCGGCCGATACACCACCTCGTCCATCGACAAGTGGATGAGGTCGAGCCCGAATCCGCGGCCCGCGAGCCTTCGACCGACGTCGTCGAGATCGCGCGGCTGCCAGCGGCCGGGGCTGAACGGGAATCCGTGATCCCGCAGCAGGAAGTAGCCGGCCCGCACCCGCGCGTCGAGACCGTCGGTTTCGGCTCCGCCCGGAACCCACCACACATCGAACGTTTGCTCGGCATCGAGCTTGAGACCGTGCTCGGCGATGTTCGCGCAGGCTTCGTAGAGCGCGAGCTCGAGCTGCCGGCGCTCTCCGCGGGGAATGGCGCTCAGGTGCGGGGCTCGCTCGAGCCACGGTCCGAGCGCCGACAGGCTCTCCAGGCTCGCGGAGAGCGAGAGCGGGGGACCGGTGGATTCCGCTTCGGCAAGACGCGCGAGCGCGTCGACGCGCCCGCGGGCCGCCTGCTGGGGCTCGCCGGCAACGCGCGCCGGACGCGCCACGACGAGCAGCGTCTCGTCGTCCTGCGGCTCGCCTTCGGTCCAGCCGGCGACCGCAGCCGACAGCGCGGCCACGAGCTCGTCGGGGCCGCGGCGGGCGTGATCGCGCACCACCTGATCCACACGGTCGAAGCCGAACGCCTCTCTCCCGCTCCGGTCGAACGCCTCGCTGATCCCGTCCGTGAATTGCGCGATGAGATCTCCCGGCTGGAGGTCGAGCGTGCGGTCTTCGAGCGTCTGCGCCAGCGCTCCCCCCCGCACCGCTCCCAGCGGAATGCCGCGCGTGGGATGCCACTCGACACGGCCCGTGGCCGCCCGCCACAGGAGGAGCGGCGTGTGCCCCGCGGATGCGTAGACGAGACGACCTCGCGCCGGGTCCAGCAAGCCGTAGAACATCGTCACGAACTCACCGGGCTCGAGCGTCGCGGACAGATGGCGCTCGAGGTCGACCAGCAGGGCCGCCGGTGAGACGTGCACCGCGTGGAGCGCCCGCACCAGCGCGGAGAGCATCGACGTCACCAGGCAGCCGCCGAGTCCCTTGCCGGAGACATCGGCGATCGCGACGGCGATTCGCCCGTCCTCGAGATCGATGAAGTCGTAGTAGTCGCCGCCCACCTCGGCCGCGGCGCGATGCGCGCCGACCAGCGTGTAACCCGATACCGTCCTTCGCCCTCGCGGCAGCAACCGCTGCTGGATCTCGCGGGCCAGCTCGAGCTCGTGGCTGAGCCGCTCGCGCTCGCGGCTCTCCACGCGGGCGACCTTGAGGCGAGCGGCCATGTCGTTGACCGCGACGGCCAGCAGTCCGAGCTCGGTCCGATCGTGGACGGCGAGCGGCGTGTCCAGGTCGCCGCGACCGATCCGATCGAGCCCCGTGCGTAGCGCCGCCACCGGCTTGAGCAGTCCGCCGAGCAGGACCAGGCCGAGCGTGACCGCCACCGCGAGCAGCGCCGCCAGGAACAGGAACTGCGAGCGACGGCCGGCCGACACCGCGCGCTCCACGTACGCGCGCTGCATCGCCACCACCGCGCGCCCGATCTGCGGTCCGTTCGCGTACGACACCGGCGCCTCGACGACCAGCAGGCTCCGGCTGGCCAGCAGCCGCTCGCCGTCCTCGAGTCGGGTCGCTCCAGCGGTGGCCGTCAGATCGGCGGGGGGCGCATATCGTTCCCCCAAGTGGCGCGGGTCGGCGTGACCCTGGATGCGCCCGAGATGATCCACGACGACCACGAACGCCAGCTCGGGACGCTCGGCCTGCATCGTCTTCACGAGCGGCACCAGCGTCAGCTCGGGGAACTCCGAGAGCAGCGCCCCCGAGCTGGTGAGCGCCAGGTTGCGCGCTTCGAGCACCAGCCGGGTCTCGATCTCTCGCGACAGCGCCCGCCGCAGGTTTCGCTCGGCCATCGCACCGACGCTGAGCACCGAGGCCGCGACCAGCACGACGGCGACACCGGTCACCACCCATCGGATCGAGATCACCGTCGGACGGCCGCCCCTCATGGCTTGTCGCCTCCGATCTCGCGCGCCCGCTCGAGCTGCTCGTGGGCGCGGGCCAGGTAGGCGATGGTGCGCTGATCCTTGGGGTCGACCTGGAGCGCGCGCTCCCAGAGCGAGACCGCCTCGATCAGGCGGCCGGCGGCGTAGTGCTCCATGCCGCGCGTCAAGTACTCCCGTTTGAGGTACTCGTCCACGCGCTGATAGCCGGGCCGCAGCGACCACACCAGCTCCCAGTAGCGCAGCGCTTCGTCGGCGCGGCCCGCCTCGAACGCTTCGACCCCACGGCGATAGAACGCCTGCAGATCGCGCTCCGCATAAGGCGCGCGGCTCGGCGGCGGACTCGGCGCCGCCCCCGGCTTCGAAGACTCGCTGCGAGCGCGCTCGAGGGACGCGGCCGTCGCGCTGATTCCGGATGCGCGCGCATCGAGCTCCCGGGCCTGAGCGAGCAAGGTCGCGGCCGGCTCGAGCTGGCCGGCCTGAATCATCAGCCGGGCTCGGCGCAGCAGATCCTGCACACGGGCGGCAATGGCGCGCTCGGATCGCGCGAGCATGCTGCGCGCCTCCGCGTCTTTGGGGTCGGCGGCGAGCACCGCCGCGAATCCGTCCCGCGCCTGCACCAGCCGGTCGGCGCCCAGGGCTTCGAGCGCCATGGCGAAGCGGGCGCGGATCTCCTGCGAGCGGCGCGCGCGCGCGTCGCTCTCGGCCCGGCTCCGGGCCAGCGCCGCGACCACGGCGGTGTCGTTCGGCACGAGCGCCAGCGAGCGCTGGAACGCGATCGCCGCTTCGGCGGGATCGCCGCCCAGGTGCAACGCTCTCCCGCGCTCGGCGAGCAGCGCCGCTTCCAGGCGCCGCGCGGGTTCGTGGTCCGGGTCCATCACGCGGATCGTGGCGGTGAGCGACAATGCTTGATCGACGTCCCCGGCGCGGCGCGCGTCCTCGGCGCGGGACAGCAGAGACCGGATCCGCTCGGCCTCGCGCTGGCGCTCGATCTCCGCGAGCCGGGTCGCGAAGCGCTCCTCTTCGGCGCGCGCGGCGCGTTCTTTCGCCTCGGGCGCCGCCGTGCCGAAGCGCCAGCTCAGTCCGGCGCGATGCGTGGGCCCCGTGACCTGGTCCTCGAAGGCGTAGGCGATCTCCGTGTCGCGATAGCGCAGACCGGTCCCCGCGGTGAGCGCGCCATGGTCGATACCGGCGCGCAGTGCCAGCAGCGGATGGGGATTGAGCTCGAGCCCGGCATGAATCCGCGGCGAGACGCCGCGCGCCTTCTCCACGTCGAAGCTCCACAGCATGCCCAGCGCGCCCGCGACGGGCGGCTGGTACGCCAGCCCGAGCCGCATCGACGAGGGATCGGCGACGCTCTCCTGATCGAGACGGATCGCCGGCTCGATCAGGTTCTGAAGGGAGAGCCCGACGGCGAGCCCGCGCGCCCATGGCGCGTCGACTCCGAGGGCGAGAGCGGGCGCCACGCGGACACCGAGGTCGGCGCCGACGCCGCCGCCCGAGCGCCCGGCGATCTGCTGGCGGCGCAGCTTGAACGAGCCCCCGAGGCTCCATGCCGCGCTGACGGCGCGGCCGTAGGCGAAGCCGATCTCCGACTCGCTGCTGGTGAGATCGGGGTCGGTGACGGTGTTGCGGTCGTCACGGCCTTCGATCCCCGAAGCGCCGAAGTGCCGGATGGTCACCGCCATGGCGCCCCAGCGCCAGTCGGGATAGACCGCGGCCGCGAACGTCTCGCGGAAGTCGAGCTCGTACTGGGCCTGCGCGAGTTGCAGCTCGCCGCGCTGCACCAGGCCCAGGCCGCCGGCATTCCACAGCGAGCCGCTGGCGTCGTCGGCAATGGCGGCAAAGGCGCCGCCGAGCGCGAGCGCGCGCATGCCGGATCCGGTCGAGAAGATCGACCGCGTGCCGCCGTCCTCGGCGGCATGGGCCGCAGTCGCGATCACGAGCGCCCACAGGGCGCCGACCCAGTGCGCGCGTCTCATCGCACCACCGCCACTTTGCGCAGCAGCCGCCGGCTCTCACCGCCCGCGAGCTTCACCACGATCTCGGCGACGTAGACGCCGTTGGCGACCACGTCGCCATGGCCGTTCCGTCCGTCCCATGCGTCGTCCTGGTGCAGGCCCTGAGCGCGCGGGGCGCCATCGAGCAGGGTCAGAACGCGCTCGCCACGCGCCGTCCAGATCCGCAGCGTCACCTGCCCGGGGGCAGGCAGGTAATACGCGAAATGTGTGGGCTCGCGTCCGGCGGCGAAGGGATTCGGGAAGTTGGCGTAGCTCTTCTCGAGGCTCGCCGCGGTGAAGCTCCCGTATGCGGTCCATAGCGGGAATGCCTGTCCCGGAGGAGGCTGCACGGCGATCTGCAGCAGCGGATTGCTGGGCTGGACCACCCCGACGTCGGCGGCGGCGAAGCCGAGGCGCAGTCCACTCGCCGCACCCGCGCGGGGAACGAAGCGCAGCTCGAGGGTGATCGGCGACTGCGGCGCGATCTGCAGAGGCGCGCCCGAGATCGTGGCCAGCGTGTCGCCCGGAAGGAGCGTGGCCTCGCCCCACGGAGCACCCTGCCGATGGAGCCGGACCGTGGTCGCCGTGGCGCCCACGGGCATCGCGACTCGGTCGCCGTCGGCAGCGCGCAGGATCAGATGATCGACCGCGATGCTCCCCGAGCCCGGCGTCGCGTCGTTCCTCAGCGTGATCTCTCCGGCGACCACCTCGTTGCCGTCGGCTGCGAGCGCGGCCGGCATGTGGTCCACGAGTCCCGCCACCAGCGTGCGCGACGGGGCGGAGATACGCGTCAGTCCCGACAGGATCGGGAACTCGAAACCGTTCTCCGCGGCCACCACCACCGGAAGGCGCGTGTCGGCGTCGCTCACCCAGAGCCCGGAAGCGTTGAGGATCAGCTCGAAGGTGCCGGTCGGGGCCGCGGCCTCGAAGTCGAGCACGAGCGTCAGCGTGTCGCTCTCTCCCGGCTCCGTGAACAGACCAGGAAGTCCGAGCGCCATGACGTTCCCGCTGGACGGAGGATCGGCGAGCGATGCCACGTCGGCGCCGTTCCAGCGCACGTGCAGGCGCTCGACGGTCGGGCCCGGCGGCACCGGATTGCGGCTCTCGTCCACGGACCGCACCACCAGACTGTCGAGGCGGATGGCGGCCGTGTGCGAAGAACCGGGGTGGCGAAGCACGGCATTGAGCGCGATCACGCCCGCAGCGCCGACACCCACGGCCGGCGGCATCCTCGGAGTGCCGCGCACGCGCACCGTGTCGGCCGGGATCTCGACCGTGACCGAATCGCCCTGCACCAGCCCCGCGCCGTAGACCACCGCGACGGGATTGCCGCTGTTGGGATCGCGCGCATCGAACGACGAGGAGTCTCCGAGCGAGATCCGCCATGTTCCGAGTGCGGCATTGGCGGGCAGGTCGGCCAGGATGCGCACGTCGAGCGGAGCATTGACCGGCACCGAGAGCAGCGGCGAGAGCGTGAGGTCGATCAGGCTGTCTTCGGACGCCTGGACCGGACGATCGGCCAGCCGCTGCGGGCCCGACCACACCTCGACCCGCTGCAGCACCGAGGCGGGGGCTGTCACGGCCCGGCCCATGCTGTCGCGCAGGATCACCACGAACGACGCGACGCGCACGTCGGAGGTGACGCCGGTGATGCCGGGATTGGTGAGGCGCAGCGTGGCGAACGGCACGTTCTGCTGCCCGCGAGCGGCGTCGACCGGCGAGCCCGGGACCGCCGCGACGTCGATCTCGGTCGCCTCGGCCACCACGCGCGCGAGCCCGGTGCGCACGGGATACGGCTGACCCTGGAGGCGCAGCACGACCGGAGCGCCGGTGGTCGCGTCCTCGCCCGAGAGGTACGTGCTGTCCACGATCACGAGCCGGAAGTTCGGGATCACGGTCGTTCCCGCGACGTCGAACGTGATCGCCGCGGTCGCGGATCCGCCGGGCGGGACGAGGATCGGAGTGGCGAGCGTGAGGTCGATCTCGCCGCCGCTGGTCTCGAGCGAGGTGCGCTCGACGTGCGTCACGGCGCCGACCTCGACCGTCATGCGCGAGAACAGATCGGCAGGGACGATCGCGGCGCCGCTGCTCGACTCCACGCGCAGCCGCAATCCGATCACGCGCACGTCCGAAGCGCTGGTCCCGTCGCCGAAGGTCAGGAACAGCGGCGCCACGTCCGTCTGACCGCGGTTGACCGAGAGCGGCATCGCGCTCGATGCGCTCCAGGGAAGCGGCGCCGAAGGATCGAACACCTGCACGATCTCCGACGTGACCGCGATGGACTGCTGCGGAGTGCCGCTGCTCGCTCCCACGCCGGAAGCGGATCCGGAGAACCGTCCCTGGCCCACGGCGGTCGACGTATAGGTCCAGGTGAAGATCTGTTCGCCGCCGACCCCGAGGCTCGCGGATGCCGGAACGGGTCCGCTCGCGTACGCCAGACCCGCGGTGCCGGATACCGTGAGCGAGGAGGGGGACACGTTGACCAGCGCCTCGCTGCCCGTGTTGCGCACCGTCATCCTCACGGTCAAAGGCGCGCCGGTGGTGACGGCGGCAGGCTGCACCGAAAGGCTCGCGAGCAATCCTCGATTCGAGAGCAGCAACGCCTCGGGATTCGCCACCGTCGCGTTGATGGGGCCATCGTTGCCGGACTGAACGACGAGACCCAGCAGAGGAATCGCGAGCCGCACGGTGGCCGAGTCGGTGGGTGAGCTGCTCGCCGTCACGGCGACGAACAGACGCGCGCCTTCGGCCGGGAGCGGCACGTCGAGTGAATTGTTGTCCCAGGTTCCGGCGCCCGGAGTGAGCGGACCGAGATCCTGGTCGTCGCCTCCGAACTGCCCGTCCCCTCCGTCGCGGTAGAGCCGGACGTCGGCGAGATCGGCGGCGGTGGCGCTGCCGAGATTGATCACCGCGAGGCTGCTGAGACGGTCGTCCTGGTAACCGTTCCTGTGGACCACGACGTCGAGCGCCGGCACGGGTCCGGCGCCCGGCGCCAGCGTGATCGGCGCGGCGCCGCGGTTGTCGATCTGCGCGGCGACCATTCCGTTCACACGCCACGAAGCACCCGGCCCCAGCGGGAAGATGGCGGAGAGCGCGGTCGGTTCCGTGAACACGAGATCGGCGCCGCCCTGGAGCGATGCGGAGAGCACATCGTCGTCGCTGGCGCCGAGCAGCGCGACATCGCCGGTCACGAAGAGGCGTCCCGTCTTCTCCGGTTTCAGCTCCCACGTGAATCCGCCGAAGCTCGCCCGCCCGTGGATGAAGAGCGCGGTGCCGAGCGTCGGATCGCTCGCCGTGAGCTGACCGTCAGAATCCTGGTCGTCGCGGAGCGTCAGCACCTGAAGCTCGCCGTCGCGATCGGCCTGGGTGCCCGGGCCGCTTCCCGAGTTGGTCACGGTGAGCCCGGTGATGCGCTTGTCCACCGAGTACGTATTGGTCGCGACCAGGGTGAGCAGCGTCACGCCGGCCTGCCCGGGAGCGACCGTGCCCGGCTCGACCGGCTGGTGAGCGAGCGCCACGCGATCCACGACCGCGATGGTCTGGGCGGAAGGATTGCTCGCCGGGCGATCGACCGGCCCGTCGTTGTCGCTCGTCATGCCGACGCCCACGTCGGGCAACGTGGGAAGCGAGAGCCGGATGGTCCGTCCCGGCTCGGCCAGCTCGGCCACGTCCACGGTCACGAAGAGGGCTCGGCCCGTGAGCGGAACCGAAACCGAGAGGCCACTGAGCTGCCAGCGGTCGCCGGTGAAGACCATGGGACCGAGTCGCGAGTCGTTGGATGCCTCGAACTTGCCGTTGCCGTCGTCGAGCCACGCTTCCATCGCGACGATCTCGTCGCCGGGACGCGCGGTGCCGAGGTTTTGCACCGCGATCCGCTGGAGCACGTCGGCCTGATAGCCGTTCGCCGGAACTCGGAAGGCGAGTGCGAGGTTGCGCGTGGTTCCCACGCCGAGCGTGGGCGTGGTCACGGGATCGATCGCGATCTGGGCCGCACTCATTCCGTCGACCGGGAATGTGCCCGGGGGGTGGATCGGGAAGGTCCCCGTGACGATCGCGCCGCTCACCGTCAGGGCGGCGGCGTTCGGAATGTAGAGGTCGAGTGCGTCGCCGTCGCGCGCGGTCAGCGACGCCGAGGACCAGACGTTGAGCGTGACGGATTGGAGTCCGGGAATCACGACCGAGCAGGGGAACCGCGCCACACCGTTGATGAACGTGGCCGTCGAGATCAGCCCCACGCCTCCGGGCCCCGCGGAGAGCAGATTGGCTTCCGGATCGACCGGATCTGGCTCGAACTGGATCCTCGAGTCCCTGAGCTCGAGCGTCTGCCACTCCAGATCCTTCTGTGCCTGGGAACCGGGACCGGTCGTGGCGTTGGTGAAGCTGATCGAGGTGAGTGTCGCCGTGGTCAGGCCGCCGTTGGAGAGCTGGACCTGGAAGACCTTCCGCAGGTCGCCACCGGGATGGACGGTGGTTCCGGTGTGGGTGCCGCTCACCGAGACGACCTGCGCGGCGGCGGGGGTCGATTCGAAGCCGGCGAGCAGCGCAGCGGTGAGGACGATGCACGCCACCTGGCCGAGGTGGGCGGGCGGCAACCTGCGCGAGGACATGAGGCCCAATCCAATAAGGTGATAACGCCTGACCCTGCCGGCGACTGAACCGGCAGGCGTGTCAGGCGTTATCGACCGAAATCAGACTGGGATTGAGTCTCGCGAAACCGCTGGGTCAGAACACCCAGGCGATGCCGACGCGGGCGCCCGCGCCGCTCATGTCCACGCTCTCGCGGATCGAGCCTCCCGATGGATCCTGAACATCACGCGAAAGGTCGGGTGCGCCGTTCCAGAAGACCTCTCCGTTGAGTCGGGCCTGTCGCGAAAGGGCCATCGACATGCCGCCCCAGCCCTGCCAGCCCCAGCCGACGAAGTTGCCGTCGAACCGCTCGCCGGTCTGGAAGTCTTCCGCGGAGAGGTGAAGGATCTCGACGCCGCCGGCGATGCCGAAGTAGGGCATCAAACCGCCGCGGCTCCCGCCGATCTCGAGCAAGCCCATGATCGGAATGAGATCCGACGACGAGCGCGCGAGGTCGCGCTTCACCGTGATGGTGGTGCCGCCCGGGCCGGGCTCTTCGCTCAAGATCTGCGAAGCGCTGTTGCCGCGGTGACGCCATTCGATCTGTCCGCCGAACTTGATGTTGGCGTCGGCCAGCACACCGCCGCGGAAGCCGAACACCATGCCGGGATGCTCCGAGCCGCCCACGTCCTGCACGCCGAAGTGGAGCTGCGAGAAGGACTCGGGACGGGACGGGCGCGCCGGACGGTAGTACTCGGGGGGCTCCTGATAGACCGGCCTGCCGTTGCGCGGACGGTACCGGACCCGGTACGCGTGCTCGGGTGGAGGTGGAGGCGCGAAGCCGCCGCCGCCCACCACGACGATGGGAAGAGCCAAAGGAGAGACTTCGGGTATGGGCGCGGCCGCGGCGATTCCGGCGACCGAGAGCCCCAGGAGCGCGACGAGCGCGGTGATGTGGTGCTTCATGGAATCCTCCGATGCGACCCGCAGTCAGGGGTCGCGGCCACGATGCGGCATGCCGCGTGCACGCCTCGTGCCGAGTGCGTCCAGCGCTGCATGGAGCGGAAATCCGAAGTCGTCCGTGGCTCGGATTGTTGCGGGTGCGCCGCACCGCGTGCTAGCGTGCCGCGCCCCTCCTCATGCTCATCCTGTCGAGTCTCGTACTGGCCTCCCTGCTTGCCAGCTCCGGTTCCAGCTCGGGTCCTACCCTGGCGGTCGAAGACACCATGCGAACCTCGGTCCCCGAGGTCCTGGTGCGGGCCCCTCGCGTCACCCTCGACGAGATCCTCGACCGGGTCGCGCGCGGCGAGGCGCGACGTGAATCGCTGATCACCGACCAGAGCTTCCAGGCCGGCATCCGGGTGATGCGGGAAGTCACGAACACGAAGAAGGAGCCCCGCCTGGTCGAGGAGACGGTGTGGCGCGTCTACCGCAAGGTCCCGGACAAGGTGCGCTCCATCCTGCTCCGCCGGCGCGAGCCGAAACCGTCCAAGACGGGCGCCCGGTCGAACGTCGACGTCGATTTTAGTCCTGGGATGGGCGAGGAGATCGTCAATTTCGCCTTTCGGCCGGACGCACGGGACACCTATCGCTATCACATCGTCGGCCGAGACCTGGTCGCGGGACATCTGATCTATCGCATCCAGTTCGAGCCCCGCTCCGCGCTCGACCCCTTCGCCCCGAGTGGTCTGGTATGGGTCGATACCAACGACTTCGTCATCGTGCGCGAGGAAGTGCGCTTCGAGCGATCGCCCGTGCCGTTGTTCATGAAGTCGATCGATCGCATGGTCGTAGAGCGCAAGCAGGAGAAAGGGCACTGGGTCCTGAGCCGCGTGCTGATCCGCGCCGAGTTCACCGTCCCGATTCCGACCTTCGGCCGCTCCTTCGACGTCGCCATGCTGTTCAGCGACTACAAGATCAACACCGGCCTGAACGATGCGCTGTTCCTTCCGGCATCCCGATGAGAGGCTCGCTCACCAGGCTGGTCGTGCTTGCCCTGCTCGGCATCCCGTGTGCCGGGGCCGCGCGCGCGCAAGGCACCCCGCCCGACACCACGGCGGCGAATCCCGACACCTCGTCCACGCCCGTGCCGGCCGCGACGCCCGCTCCACCGCCCGCGGAATCCGCGCCGCCCGACACCGGGCTCGGCGGCTACCTGCGCGGTCTCGCCGACTCGACCGACGTCTACTTCGGTCCCTCGTCGATTCCGGTCGACACGGTGGGCCTGGACAGCACGCTGGCCTTCCGGCTCGCCAATCCGGATCCGATGGGCGACATGCGCAAGGGACCCCGGCCGTCGTGGGCGCCCTGGTTCTCGTTCAACCGCGCGGACGGTCCGCTCTATGGCGGTGTGCTCACCCTGGGCCGGGCGGAGCGCCGCGGCGCGATCTCCGGCCGCGCGGGCTACGTGGTCGGTCCGAACGAGTGGCTGGGGGGTGGTTCCTACCGCAAGCGCTGGATCACGAACCGCGAAGGACGAGGCGTGGAGCACAGACGGCGCCGCCGCGGCGAATCGGCATGGACGCTCGAAGCGACGGTAGGACGCTTCACCACCGTGATCGACCCGGATGGCTCGATGTCATGGCAGCGCGTGCTGCGGGCGCTGGCGAACGGCAGCGACCGCCACCACTACTACCGCCGCGACGGGTATCTGACGCGGCTCGAGCGGGAGAGCTCGCGCTGGCGGTTCGGCATTCAGTTCCGCGATCAGCTCGAGTCCGCGCTGGCCACCACGACGACCTGGAACCTGCTCAGCAACGACCCCGAAATTCCATTCAATCTGCCGGCGGCGGAGGGCCGTGTGCGCGAGACCGCCCTCGACGCCACGGTCCGCATCCCGGGCACCGGCTGGCAGGCCGAGGCTCGCGTTCGGCTTGCGGGGGCCGCGCTGGCCAGCGATTTCGAATACCAGCGCTATACGTTCGTCACCGGCGGTGACATTGGGATCGGCCGCATCGCGACGATGGTCCCCCAGATCGGATATGGACGGCTCCAAGGGGACGCGATCCCGCAGGCGGCGTTCTACTTCGGCGGCCCACACTCGCTCCGTTCGCTGCCCACCAATTCGATGGCCGGAACTCGCGAGGCGTTCGGCAAGATCGATCTCATCTTCACGCCCGACCTGGGGCGGGCGCTGCACCTGCCGATTCCGAGCCTCGTCGTGCTGCAGGGCGGCCTGTTCACGGGATGCGGCACGGTGTGGGGAGCGAATCCCTACGGCGGGCCCCCGGGCCCGGGCGACGAGTTTCCCGAGCGGGAAGCGTGGCTCAGCGAAGTGGGCGTGTCGCTGATGTACCGGCCGGGATTGCCCGAGCCCCGCGGATTCCTGCGGGTCGACTACGCGTACGGTGTGGGCACGAATCCGGAGAACAAGCTGACCGTGCATTATTCCGTGCCGCTCGACATGCTCCGTCGTCTCGAGTAACGCGACTCATCCCGATCCTGACGCCCGGAATTGCGCAGTCACCAGGGCGGATGCCCTGGTGACTTCAGCGATCTGGAGCTGTCCGCTTCGTTACAGAATCCGGGTCTCGCGGTTGTGCTTCAGCCGGTAGATGCGGCGATTCTCCCCATTCTGCATGCGGCTGATGCGCCGGCGCTCGACGCGATCGAGACGCCCGTCGCGCATGGCGCGCCACTCCATCCGGTGAACGTGGCGCTGACCCGCGTGTAGCCGGGCCCATTCGCGCCGCGACAGATCCCGGGTCCTGAAGCCCTGCTGAATCCTCATGTGCTGCCGCCATTCGCGGCGATCGATCCTCGGTGCGGCCGAATGAGCGCTGGAGACGCTCGCGGCGAGCGTCGCCATCGCGAGCATGATCACGACGAGAGAGATGCGCTTCACGGAGAGCCTCCTGCTGCAATGGTGAGCTTCGGACAGTTGGAGCGCGAGGAGCCGCATTCGGGATTCCTCGAGGCGACATTCGGACCTGACCCGTTTGCGAAACCGAGGCTGTCCGAACCGCCCCTCACGCTTTCGCTCTTCCCTCACGCAGGGAGCGTGCCCCTCGGTCCCGCCGCGATTTACTGGGACTTACAGAAGACGAAGCCGCGCGGGCGCGATGCCGGTGTCCCTGAGGGTCCACCGCGTTCCGCTTCGGTGGCCCGCGAGGGTCAGCCGCGGATCAGAGCCGCCGCCAGAGCCGGCGCGCGCACTCGCGCGCGCGCGCGGCCACCTCGGATTCGTCCACGGTGACGAGCACGCCGCGATCCATGACGATGTCGCCGGACACCATCGCCCCCGACACCGCGGAGCGGCCCAGACAGGCTGCGAGATGCTCGAAGACCGTGGTCTGCTCGAGATCGGTCGCCGGGTAGTAGTCGACCAGGATCAGATCGGCGGGTGCGCCCGGCTCGATCACCCCGAGCCCCTCGCCGAAGACGTGTTCGGCCCATCGCGCGCCGCTGGTCATGACCTGGTGATAGTGGCGACGGGTGGTGCCCGGCCCTCCGGTTCGCTCGAGCGCGGGAGGCGAGTTCACGCCGGAGTCGCTGCCCCAGGCGACCATCGGTTCATGAGCGTGGGGGGCGCCCGGGCCTTCCACCGGAAGCGCCGGCGCGCGCTCGAGTCCACCTTGAAGGCCCGACCACGCATGCTCGACGTGCGCCCACAAGGACTGGCGCTCGATCCGGCGATCGAGCCAGCGTTCCGCTTGCGTCGCGCCCGCCAGCTCGACATGGACGCCGACGGAGGCCGCTGCATGGTCGTCCATGTCGTCGAGGAAGCGCGCGAGTCCGGCCGGTGTTCGTGCGCGCATTCCGAGCAGCGCCTGAACCCGGCCCTGGCGCTGGCGCCGCAGCTCGGCCACGAGCCCGAGCGATTCGTCGATGGCGGCGCGTCGCTGGTCGGCGGAGTCATCCTCGTCCGCCGCGTACGCGGTGGCCACGCGGACGCCGAGCTGGCGCGCGGCTTCGGCGACTTCGGAGAGCGAGAAGTCCACGAACGTGCCGGAGCGATGGAGATCGCACGTGGTGGTGATGCCGTGGCGCACCCCTTCGACGAGAGCGGCGCGGGCCGCGCAGCGCACGTCTTCGGGGGCGAGTGCGCGGTCGTAGCGCTCCCAGTCGGCGGGATGCTCGAGGCCGAGCCCGCGCGCCAGGTGCCGCGCGAGGTGAGCATGGCCGTTCACGAGCCCGGGCAGGAGGAGCCGTCCGCCCGCCGGCCACACGGTCTCCTCGGGGAAGGCCGAAGCCAGCGGTCCGATGGGTCCGACCTGGGCGATGTGGGACCCGGCGACCCGGACGCCGCCGTCCGCGATGATGCGCGGCTCGAGACCCCCGCTCACGACGAGGGCGGGGCCGATGATCACGGTCGTGGGCTCAGGAGGACGCCTCCTTGCGATGAGCTCGCCCGCATCCTTGCGGGACGAAGGGCTCAAACTGTCAAAGCGCCTTCGTCCTGTCAAGAATGACGAGGCCATTGACCTTGCCGACTCGTCGGTCCTAATTTCGGAAAACAATGCTCTTCCACTCCGAGCTTCCTCTGCTCGAGGCGGTGGAGATCGCGGATCCGCTGGCCGCAGTCCGAGCGCTTTCGCATCTTCCCTATCCTTTCCTCCTCCACTCGTCGATGCCGGACGAGCGGGCGCGCTGGTCTTATTTCGGAGCCGACCCGTTTGCCGTCTTCGCCGGTGAGGACTACGTCAACGCGCAGTCCCTGTGGCGAACGCTCTCGCGGCGCGTGATCGGCAGCGATCCGCCGCCGACCTCGGTGCCGTTCACCGGTGGCGTGGTCGGCTACTGGGCATACGACTTCGCGCGGCGTCTCGAACGGCTGCCGAGCATCGCTCGAGACGATCTGGGCCTTCCCGATTCGCTGATCGCTTTCTATGACGTGATCGGCGCCTACGATCACAACTCTCGCCAGGCGTGGCTCTTCTCCAGCGGATTGCCCCTCGACGAGGAGCTGCGGTCCAGCCGCGCGCAGCAGCGTCTCGATCTCTTCCTCCGGCTGCTCCAGGTCGGACGGCGACAGCCTCCGCGGCTCCCGCGGCACGAGCAGCTGGTGACGATGCCTTCCACGTTCCAGCCCGACGACTACCGGCGCGCGGTGGAGCGCGTGAAGGAGTCGATTCGACGGGGCGACATCTACCAGGCCAATCTCTCCCAACGCTGGACCTGCGCGTTCGATTCCGCCGATCCCGGCGCGCTCGCGCTCGCGCTCGCCGATGCGCTGTCGTTCCATTCGCCGGCGCCGCACGGAGCGCTCTTCTCGGCGCCCGACCATGCGATCGCATCGGCCAGCCCCGAGCGCTTCCTCGAGCTGCGCGGGCGGCAGGTGGAGACGCGCCCGATCAAGGGAACCCGGCCTCGCTCCACCGATGCCGCGGAGGACCAGGCGCTGCGCCAGGCCCTGATCGAGAGCGCCAAGGACCGGGCCGAGAACGTGATGATCGTGGACGTGCTGCGCAACGATCTCGGTCGCGTGTGCGAAACCGGCAGCGTCAACACCACGGGACTCTGCGATCTCGTGTCGCTGGCCCAGGTCTTTCATCTCGTGTCCACCGTGCAGGGAACGCTGCGCGAAGGGCTCGACGCCTTCGATCTGCTGCACGGCTGCTTCCCGGGCGGCTCGATCACCGGCGCCCCGAAGATTCGCGCGATGGAGATCCTGGAGGAGCTGGAGCCGGTCCGTCGCCACATCTACACCGGGAGCCTCGGCTACATCGACTGGCGCGGCGACGCCGACTGGAACATCGCCATCCGCACGGCGCTCGTGACGCCTCGGGCCGTGCACATCTCGGCGGGCGGAGGAATCACCGCCGACTCGGATCCCGACGAGGAGTTCCGCGAGACGCTGCACAAGTCCGAAGGTCTGGTCCGCGCGCTCGAGTCCGTCCTGGGGCCGCTCGCCATCGCGCCATCGATGGCGACCATGCCTTGAGCGTGGACGTCCGGCGCCGAGCGCCAAAGGCGCTCGACCGGATGGTGTGGATCGACGGCGAGATCCGGCGCGGCGAGGACGCGGTGCTCTCGGTGTTCGACCGCGGCGCGCGGGACGGCGAAGGCCTGTTCGAGACCGTGCGGATCTATGACGGCCAGCCGTTCCAGTGGAAGCGGCATCTCGAGCGCCTCGTCGTGTCGGCGGCCGAGCTCCGGTTCCCCGTCCCGCCCTCTCCACGAGTCCTGCGCGATGGCCTCGCCGAGCTCCTGCGGCGCGCCGGGCTGACCGATGCCGCCGCCCGCATCACGGTGACCCGCGGCATCCCGGGCGGCGGCGGCAAGCGAACGCGGACCGGATCATGGATCGAGGCCGAGAACCTCGCAGCGCGACTGTGGCGCGCGCATCGCTCGGGCGCTCGTCTCGTCTACTCCCGCCGACCTTTCGAGCCAGGCCCCCTCGGTCGCCACAAGACCACGAGCCGGCTCGCCTATCACCTGGCGCGCGAGGAAGCACGGGCCGCGCGCGCCGACGAGGCCCTGCTCGTGTCCGCTTCCGGAGCGGTCCTCGAAGGCTCCGTGAGCACGCTGTTCGTGGTCGATCGCGGGGTGGTTCGCACGCCCCCGCTCGCGCTCGGCATCCTGCCCGGCATTGCCCGCGCCACCGTGCTCGAGCTCTGTGCCGAGCTCGGCCTCGTGGCCGAGGAGTCGCGGCTCACGCCACGGGACCTCGATCGCGCCGACGAGATCTTCCTGACCAACTCCATTCAGGAAGTCGTGCCGGTCGCGGTTCTCGAAGGCCGGTCCGCCCCGCTCGGCGATGAAGTCGTTGCGCGGATCAGGGCCGCCTACTCCGCGGCCGTGGCTCGCGAGATCGAGCGTGGCGCGTTGCCCCCAACCGTGGCGTGAATTCACCCTGCCCACGCGCCGAAAACCCTGATAGCTCCCAGGATGGACGCACCGGCGCGTTCTCCTTCCGGGTTCCAGACCGTGGCACGAGCGATGCACAAGAAATACAGAGAATTCTGGAAACCCGGGCCCGCATCGGAAAAGAGGCAGGAGAAGTGACGATGGCATCGGTCCAGAACGGCGGCCTGAAGATCCCAACCGGGAACGTGAAGGGCGGGAGGCTGGAGCTTCTGGTCCCCCACATCCTGAGGGGACAGCTCCTGCGCCCTGGCTTCGTGCGGCTCAGCCTCCGCCTCGGGGTGGCCCAGCAGATGCCCGCTTGGGCGAAGCTCCAGTTCACGAACGCCGGAGTCAGCCCCGAAGATCTCGCCCGTGTGCTGGGGCGGATCGGTAGCCTCGGCTCGTGGGTCGATGAGTGGGAGGCGCTCGGCCGCGCCCACGAGCAGGGCGCCCAGGATGCGCTCGCTCTGGGCCGGACCGCGGAGGCTTCGCGGCGCTTCATCTCCGCTTCGGCCGCATACAACTTCGGCCAGTACGTCATCTTCCTCGACATCAACCGCAAGCGCGCGCTGCACGCCGCATGCGTCCGCGCGTACGCGCAGGCGGCGCCTCTCATGGACCCGCCCGCGAGGCCTTTCGAGGTGCTCTTCCGCCGTCAGCTGATGCGCGGGTACGTGCGGGTTCCGAAGGGAATCCGCCCCGCTCCCGTCGTCGTGGCCTTCAACGGAACCAACGCGGTCAAGGAAGAGCTCCACTGGTGGGGCGAGAGCATGCTGGAGCGCGGGCTCGCCGTGGTCACCTTCGACGGGCCAGGGCTCGGCCGCACGTGGAACCGGCTCTCGATGGTGGCCGAGCCGCGGCCGGTGGGTGTGGCCATTCTCGACCATATCGAGACCTGGCCGGAGCTCGATGCCGGCGCCATCGGTTGCATGGGCCTGAGCCTGGGCGGATACCTCGCGATTCGGATGGCATCGCATGATCCACGCATCAAGGCGGTCGCCGCGGTCAGCCCGCCCTACTCCGCGGACATCTACTGGAACGTGACGCTCTCCAGCATGCGGCGTGAGCTGGCCGCGCTCTACAACCTCGCGGAGCGGGAGATGGGGGCGGCGATCGAGCGCATCACGCTCGCCGGCATCCTGCAGAACCTCAGGCAGCCGATGTTCCTCGCCGCCGGCGGGCACGACCTGGTCACGCCCGGCACCGAGGCGTGGCGGATCTTCGAAGACGCTTGCTGCGAACGCGAGATCGTGTATTACCCGCGCGGCGCGCACGACTGCTTCAACGTCGTCACCGACCTGCGGCCGCGCGTCGTGTCATGGCTGGCCCGCAAGCTCGAGCGGCACCGTCGAGTGAGGCATCCCATGGAGGCCCTCCCTCCGAGCGGGTGTATTGCGGCCGAGGCGGTCGACATCGACTTCGCCGAAGCCCTGGAGGGAGACGTCCCTCGCCCCATCTGGACGGCAACGACCCGCGATCAGGCCTCCGATCCCGTCCGCTGGTCCTGGCCCTGGGGGACGAGGCCCAGAAGCCCGCTCGAGCTCATTCACCGCGTCGCGGCGCCCACACACCCCGCATCGGACGTGGATTCCGAGTCCTAGAAGGCCGGTCAGCCATTCCCTCGCGACTTTTCTGACGAGCGGGGGGTGGTCCTGAGACTGAGGATCATCAAGACGTTAGGGGTTTCAAAACCCCCGAATCCGGTCACCGGACCGCGCTCCGCCGCACCCTTCCAGGGATAAGTCTTGAATTGCCAGTCGGTTCTCACGTAAATTCCGCGTCAAGCAAAGGTCAGAGAGAGAGAAAGATGGTCCGTCCCTTCCACCAGGCTCTTGGGCGCGGCCTCTCTCAAGTCTTTCATCTCAGGGAAAGGGGGTCGTCGCTCACTTCCTAGACCATGCCCTCTGCCGCAGGGCGACCGTTTCTGTGCTCGGGGTGTCGATCGGGTGGAAACGGAGAAGTAGAACCGCCTCCCGGCGAGACCAAAGGGCTCGGCGGTCACAGGCGTCACCTCGCTCATCAGTGCCCTGATTCACAACCCTTCGGGACTGGCCCCGAAGGATCATGGAGGTGCGCAGATGCAGTTTCGTATGAAAGCGCTTCTCGTCACCCTGCTCTTCGGGCTGGCAGGCGCGGCGGAATTCATGCTCAGCACCGCGTCAGCCGACGTGGTCGTCCGTTCGCGGATGGAGCAGGAACTTCGTGTTCGCGCCGCCAAGCTGCGTCCCCGAACGAGCGCCGGCTCCGATCCCGACACCGTCTGGATCGGCCACGTGAACACCGTTCAGCCTGGTGTTCCGGGGACGCCGGGCGGATACGGTCCATTCAAGATCGGGCGCGGGCCCCACAGACTCACGAACGGGGCTCTCGGCTCGGCGACGGACTTCAACGGCACGTGGGACTTCGACCACTTCCAAGGCGGAGAGACCGACTCTCTGATGGGCTGGTGGCCGATCCAGGCGCCGTTCGGTTCGGTCGGACCGACGAACTTCGACGACAACATTCGCCCCTGGTTCTCGCTGGACTACGGCAACCAGGGCAACTACGTCATCCCGCAGGGTTCCCCCAAGCGGACCTTCGGCGTCATCGGCTACTGGCATCGTGACGTCGGCAGCGCCTCGTCACCTCTGCCGGCTGGCGACGCAGTTCCCGGACCCAATCCCGAGTGGACTCCGATCGCGGGAACGGCATCCGCGTGGTGCGGTCTGCGGTCCGAGGGTGACAACAGCGTCATCGACCCGATCACTGGAAACCCGATCAATGGTCTTCTGGTCTCCTTCCAGGGCAACAACAGCGGCCGGCAGATCTCGGCGCAGCGGAGCCAGGGCACCGACAACAACTTCCCGGGCTACGGTTCGCAGTGGGACCAGATGCTCTACCGCGACGTCGCCTTCGGGGCGAACGCCAGCGGCAACGTCACGGTCACTTTCAAGTACACGACGAACATGAGCACCGGCTCGCAGGGCGACCATGCCTCGCAGGCCGGGTGGTTCGACAAGGACCCGCTCAAGACGCCGGTGATCGGTGACGGCAACTACCGGAGCCGCAACCTGGCGAACCTGGTGGACTCGTTCATGGTGTACGTGGGCGCCCCGGTCGACGAGGCGAACTGCCTCCGCTCGGACGGCTCGATCGCTCCGGTGTACGACCTCCAGCGCCGTTGGTTCTCCGAGGTGGTGAAGATCAACGCTCCGGGAACCTCCTATCGTGAACTCGTGAGCGTGGCCGGTTCCCAGGGCACGCCCGCGGCTCCGATCACCGCGAACATCGTCCTCACCCAGGCGCAGGTCAACTCGATCCTGGATGCCGACGGCGGAGCGGGGAACGGCGGTCGCCTGCGTCTGGTGTTCCGCGTCAAGACCAACCGCGGCTCGGACGACGAAAACCAGGGCAACACGCCGAACGAAGGCACCAACAACGCGGCGGGTGGCTTCAGCTCGCTGACCCGCGGCGCGGCCATCATCGACGACGTCTCGGTGTCCGGCGGCGGCGCAACGGCGCTGACCAACGGCTTCGAATCCGTCAACGACGTGGACAACAACACGGGTGTCGCGGCGACGCTGGCATGGAAGTCGACCGGCAAGCCTCCGGGCGCGTGGTTCCACACGCACCGCATCAACGAGCCCGGCTCGCCTCTGCCATTCGAAGATCCGTGCGGCGCGGTGACCGCGGCGGTTCGCTTCTGCAATGCGACCGGCGCCGTGCTGTCTCCGGGTAATCACGACGACGCCGACAAGACCGGCGGTCTCTACGGCGGCAACACCCAGGATCAGCAGAAGTACATCGTCTCGCCGACGATCAACCTCAAATCCAACGGGGTCGGGGACTACAACGGAATGGGGATCGATGCCGAGATCGCCAACCGTGTGCCTCAGCTCTGGGGCGAGTACCTGCACAACGTCTACAACTACGATCTGACGGCAAACGGCTTCCGCTTCGGCTGGCAGAGCTGGCCGGCAACCCAGGCGAACGGGCAGAAGGTCTGGGGCTGCATGGTCAAGAGCATCTTCTTCAGCAGCTGGAGTGATCGTGGCTGCTACGAAGAACTGCTCGTGGATCCGTTGGTCGATCAGCTCGTCGTCACCAGCAACCCGAGCGGCGTTCCGGACTCGTTCCGGGTGTACATCGAGTCGATGTCGCGCTGCTACTCGTTGCAGGGCACGGTGACGGCTCTGGCCTGCTCGCCGACCTCCGGCGCCAACGCCGGCGGCTACTTCGACAATCTGGCGATCGCCTTCGTCACGGCGCCGCCTCCTCCGGCTCTGGCCGCGACCTTCTCGAATCAGTTCCAGGACTGCTTCCCGGTCAACTCCCAGAACAAGCCGGTGAACACGTTCGGAGTGGGTTACGACACGCTGGCGGCCCGCCTCCAGACCGGCTACAACGTCGCTCCGCAGACCGGGAGCAGCTCGGTCACCGGCAACAACGCGCGCGAGAACATCTCGGGTGACTCGGCGCTGGCAGGCGGAGCGGGGGCCAACGTCCGCATGGACCTGGTCTTCCGCATCCTCCCGGGTCCCGGCAACTACGTGACCATCGGCAACCGGTCGTCCGGCATCGCTCGGCGTCCGGATCAGGCGCCCAGAGTCGCGGCAAGCGCCGGTGACGTGGGAGCGGCGATTCCTTCGGCCAGCAAGTTCTGGGGCGCTTACATCGCCGACAACGGCGGGTTCGGAACCGGCGGCAACGGCGCGACCGGACCTGGCCACGCCGGCGCGGTGGGCAACTGGGACTGGAACAAGTGGAACAGCGCGCGGATGGACACCGTCGAGACCAACTTCTTCCCCACCAGTCTCCTCGATCCCACCGCGAGCACCAATCTCACGCCCGGCGTGTGGATGACGATGTACCACGAGTCGGATCCGAAGTACGCGACGCTCGGCATCAACAAGAACCGGTGCTTCATCAACACCGGAGCCCAGAGCAACAAGGCCGACAACATCAACTGCGGCAACCTCGGCGGCGGCAATCCCTATCCGCCGTCGGCCTACGCGGTGGGTGGCGTGCCGGTCGCCGGCTCGGGTCTGCCCGCGTCCGAGAACGGCCTGGCCATCGGCCACACGTTCGAATACACGAAGATCCTTCCGGACGGCATCTTCACGCCCGGGACGGAGATTCAGTACTTCTATCGCAAGTCGATCCTCGGCGATCCCGTCTCTCAGTTCGAGATGTCGCCGGATACCAACTACATCTTCCCGCAGAACACCGAGACGTTCGGCTACTTCGACTTCCACCGCTGGCGCGAGGTTCGCGTTCTTCCGGATCGCTGGAAGGACGGAGCCTGGGGCACCGGCGGACAGGGAATGGCGTGCATGCTCGTGCTCGATCTGGGCGAGCGGCGCGGCGACCTTGGAATCTGGATAGCCACGGCGGACTCGATGGGCATGACGGCTTCGACCAAGCGCGGCGCTCACAACGGCTGGCGCGCACGTCCCGACCAGGACTGGGCGGGCGTGAACGTGGGCAGTGACGACTCGATCTGCCGCCGCGACAACGGCGGACAGCCGGGAACGATCTTCGACGTCTATTCGACGATCGCCGGCGAGTCGAACATTCCCTCGGGTCGTCCCGGCAGCCGCGGCGCCAACCGGAACACCGCCGGCGGAAGCCTCACGACCGGCAAGTGGTCGACGCACGGACCGAGCGAAGACATGGTGAAGAACTACCGCATGCTCGTCCTGCTGGCGGCGGATATCGGTGATCAGGCCCTCGGCCCGATTCCCGATCAGACCGACGCCGACATCGGCCTCTTCCAGAGCTTCCTGTCGCTGCCCGGTGGTTCGGCCCAGCCGCGCGGATTCATCGCCCAGGGTATGCGTCTCGGTGAGCTGATGAGCGTGTACCACGGCACTTTCATGAGCTCGTTCCTCAGGGCGACGCTCCGGAACGGCGATTACCGCCTGTTCTCGGGCAACGCGTCCAATGTCGCAGACGTCATCGTGCAGCCTCCCGTCACGTCAGGCGGAAGCCCCTACACGTTCGGTCTGTCGAGCTTCTGCTTCATCAACAACGACGTCTTCAACGTGCAGGTGGCTGCCCCCGCGGGGCAGGTCGGCGCGTACCATGAGAACGTCGGCGCCGGCGCCCCGTACGTGGCGTCGGTGTACGCTCCGGCATCCGGCGGAGCGCGACCGTTCAAGACCCTCTACAACGGCTGGACCATGGGTCTGTTCGGCGGCATGGGAACGGAGACGTCGCTGCTCAACGTCGGAACCCGGAAGTACTTCTACGACGCGCTCACCAGCGCGTTCGGAGACCTGCTCTGCACGCCGTCGGGTAGCCCGGTGGGCGTGGGTGACGGCAACGGGACCGGCAAGACGTTCGTGAACTTCATGAACCTGAAGTCGTCCAACCCGATGCGCTCCGGTGAAGCCCGGATCGCGTTCGGCCTGGAGAAGACGGAACGCATCCAGCTGCGGGTCTTCGACGTCACCGGTCGTCTGGTCAAGACGGTGGCTGACAGGACCTTCCAGGCTGGTCAGCAGCACGTCGTGGTCTGGGACGGGACGAACGACGCAGGTCAGAAGGTCAGTCACGGTGTGTACTTCTATCAGCTGAAGTCGAATAGCTGGACGAGCCAGAAGAAGCTGGCGGTTCTCGCCAACTAGCTCGTAGTCGCACCACAGCGTGGCGGGCGGGGAGCGATCCCCGCCCGCCTTCGCTTTACGTCCCGCCCGGCTGTGCGCGCTCCGAAAACCTGCTAATCTCGCTGCGCTTTCATCCCTTCGCGTTCCCACGAGGCCTCCATGCCCGTTCAGGCGCAAGCCAAGGTCCGCCCGCTCGACGAGCTCGACATCGGGGCGATCGTCAAGATCGACGAGCGCATCACCGGCATCTACCGGCCCGAGATCTGGGAGCAGCGGGTGGGCTATTACCTGCGTCGCGACCCCGAGTCCTCGCAGGTGGCCGAAGTCGGCGGGAAGGTCGTGGGTTTCATGCTGGGAGACGTCCGCGGCGGGGAGTTCGGCATCGAAGAGCCCAGCGGCTGGATCGAGCGCTTCGGGATCGATCCCGACTACCGGGGCCGCGATCTGGGCCGACAGCTCTATGGCGCCATGCTGGAGACCTTCCGCGCGCGGGGAGCGTCGATGGTCCGCACGCTGGTCGACGAGCAGGACCAGGCCGTCGCGGGGTTCCTCGCGGCGCTGGGATTCAAGCCGTCGCCGATGCGCGCCCTGGTCATGCCGGTGCCGTCGTCACGGGAGTCATGATGAAAGTCGCGAACACCACGCTGGAGAAGAAGTATCACGATGCCGTCGAGCACTGGCGCCGGCACTGGATGCCGGACTACGAGCTCCTGATCAAGAGCTGGGACAAGTACTTTCCCAAGGACGAGGCGTTCTGCCTGTGCGCGAAGATGGAGATCGGCACGCCGGACACCGTCCCGGTCGGGGATCACGCGGGCGAGAAGAAGCGGCTGAAGCCCAGCGAGCTGACCGAAGAGGAAGCCCGGCATCTGCTGGCCATCATCCGCGCCCAGGCATCGACCGAGTTCGGCTCCATCCAGCAGCACGCCGGCACGCTGGCCCGCGCCCAGGACGATGAAGACCGCTTCTGGGTGATGCGGGTGATGGCGGAGGAGCTGCGCCACGGATATCAGATGTTCCACCTGCTCCTCTCCGAGGACTGGAGCAAGGCCTCCGGCGGCTTGAAGGGCGAGGATATGGTGGAGGAAGTGCTCTCGATGGGCACCGGCTCGCACGTCCTCGACGCCTTCAACCTCGACTACGACTCCTTCATCGACAACATCTGCTTCGCCGCTCTCATCGACCGGGTCGGCAAGTACCAGCTCACCATGCAGAAGGCCTGCGCCTACAAGCCCATGGCCGACAGCATGCCGCCGATGCTGCGCGAAGAGGCCTTCCATCTCGCCGCCGGGGTCATCCCGCTCCGCCGCTGGGCGAAGCGAGCCGCCGAGGGCGACCCCTACGTGACCATGGAAGCCATCCAGAAGTCGTTCAACAAGTGGTTCCCGCGCGCGCTGGAGATGTTCGGTGACGAGCGCGGCGGCGAGACCAACGTGAAGTTCGGCTTCAAGGACATGAAGAATCGCGAGGCCCAGGATCTCTACATCGAGGAGGTGCGTCGCATGGTGCGCGACATCAACCTCCGGTTCCTGCGGGCGCGCTTCCCCGGCCAGTCGCTGGAGGCCGTCGAAGGCATCCTCGACACGCTCGAGCGCGATCACGGACGCCACGATGGCGTGGCATGGACGGACCTGCTGCGATTGCCGGACGCTCGATTCTTCCGCCGCAAGGGCGAGCCGGCCTGGACGATGATCGGGGCCGATGGGGAGTCCTTCGCCGACGCCGACACCTACCTGCGCTATCTGGCCACTCAGCTCTCCGACGGGTACATGGCGAGCCGCGACATGAAGCTCTACGGGGACGGCCTTCGCAAGGTCGCCGCCTCGGAGTGGAGCCCGGCCGAGGCCACCCAGCACATGCCCAAGCTCCGCCGCGTGGGCGGCAACTGTCCTTGTTCGCGCGCCGTGCGATGGGTGGTCGACGAGCCCGCCGCCAAGCACCCGTCCTGAAGACTCCTTAGGCTTCCTTCCATGCCGGCGCGCGGCGTCGTGGCCTACTTCTGCATGGAGTTTGGACTCGACGAGTCGTTTCCGATCTATTCGGGCGGCCTTGGCGTCCTCGCGGGCGACTTCGTCAAGTCTGCGCACGATCTCGAGCTCCCCCTCGTGGCGGTGGGTCTGTGCTGGGAACGCGGCTATGGCGTCCAGCGGATCGATGAAGGCGGACGGCCGACCTACGAATACCCGCCAGTCGACCGCAGCTTCCTCGAGGACACGGGCGTCCGCGTGCGCGTCCGCGTGCGCGGCGTCGAAGTGCCGTGCTCGGTGCTGGTCACCACCCGCTTCGGCAACGCGCCTCTCTACATGATCCAGCCCTATCGGGACGAGCACCGCTGGATCACGCGCCGGCTCTACGAGGCCGGCAACGACGTGCGCATCGCGCAGGAGATGCTGCTCGGGATCGGCGGCGTGCGGGCGCTCAACTGGCTGGGCTTCGAGGTGTCGACCTACCACTTCAACGAAGGCCACGCGGTGTTCGCCGGCGTGGAGATGCTGGCGGAGCGCATGGCCGGGGGCATGACGTTTCCCGACGCATGGGACGACACTCGGCGGCGCATCGTCTTCACCACGCATACCCCGGTGCCCGCCGGCAACGAGGTGCACGGCATCAAGGACCTCCGCCGCATGGGCGCCTGTCTCGAGCTGTCCGGCGCGGAGGTGCGCGCGCTCGGCGGCGACCCGTTCAACATGACGGCGGCCGGCCTGCGGCTGGCGCGCAGGGCCAACGCCGTCTCGGCGCTCCACGGCGAGACCACGCGCGCGATGTGGGCCAGAGTGGACAAGGCCGCTCCCATCGTGTCGATCACCAATGGCGTGCACCGCAAGACCTGGCAGGCCCCGGCGATCGCCGCCGCGGCCGGCGATGCGCGGTCGCTGCGTGCCGCCCGCCAGGATCTGCGCAAGGAGCTGGCGCTGGAAGTCGCGAGACGCAGCGGACGCCCGCTCGTTCCCGAAGCCCTGGTGATCGGCGTGGCCCGGCGCGCCGCCGGGTACAAGCGCGGCGATCTCATCCTGCGGGACGAGGCGCGGCTCGAGGCTCTGATGGAAGCGCGGCCCGTGCACATCGTGTTCTCCGGCAAGGCACATCCTGACGACGCGACCGGACAGGCCATCGTCGCCCGCCTGGCGCGCGCCCAGCACGAGCACGAAGGCCGCGTGTGGTTTCTCGAGAACTACGACCTGGCGCTCGCGCGCCTGCTGACCCGCGGATGCGACGTCTGGCTCAATCACCCGGTCCGGCCGCTCGAGGCTTGCGGGACATCCGGAATGAAAGCGGCGCTGAACGGCGTTCTCAATCTCAGCGTGCTCGATGGCTGGTGGGCGGAAGCCTGCGAGCACGGGGTGAACGGCTGGGCGATCGGGGACGAGCGCGCGGGAGAGGACACGAAGGATCTCCAGGCGCTCTACGATGTGCTCGAGCGTGAGGTGCTGCCGGCGTGGGCCGACCAGGAGCGCTGGACCACCATGATGCAGGCCAGCATCCTGACCGCGGAGCGCCGGTTCACCTCGGAGCGGATGGTGAAGGAGTACTTCGAGCGCCTCTACGAGACGCCGCCGCCCGTCGACTAGCCGGTCAAGGCTGCTGGCCGACCGGCTCGATCGTCAGAAGCCATTCCACGTATTCCTCAGGGAGCCGGTGGTGCTGCGCGCCTCGCAGCAGCGCGTCGAGATACCGCCGCGAAGGCGCGGACGGATTGGACTGGCGTGGCAGGTACGTGGTCGCTCTCACCCGGCGGGGCGCCGAGCCATCCTCGGGACGCACCAGCTCGACGGTCACCGTCTCGCGCTCGTAGAGGTTGTGCTGATTGCCCGGGCCCTTCCACCCCTCGTGGGCGTCGAGGGCGGACTGATCCGCTTCGGTCAGCTCGTGGAGCACGCCCCACACCTTCTGGCCGTGCGCGTGCACCAGCCCGGCGACACCGCCTTCCCATCGGTGTGAGTACAGAGGAAATCCGAGGCGATGGTCGGGAATCATGGCCAGTCCGACCACGCGGTGGCCCGGACACATGGCCTTCATCTCGTTGGGATCCAGGTCCGATCCGTACGCGAAATAGTGCATGGCGGTCCTCGCGAGGCAGCATACTCCAGCGGAAGGGCCCGGCCTATCGCCGGGTTCCCGGGCACCGGGTTGAGCGCCCGCGCGGCACGCCGCTATGATGCCGCGTCCCCACCGTCACGCTCGTGGCGTGGATTCGATCCCGGAGAGTCTCGGCCACCGATGTCCATCGATCTGCTCGTCTTTGGGCCGCATCCAGACGATGCCGAAATCGGCGCCGGCGCCACCCTCCGCAAGGTGAAGGCGCTCGGACATACGACCGGAATCGTGGACATGACGACCGGCGACATGGGCTGGGGCACCCCGGAGGCCCGCCTCGAGGAGTGTGCGCAGGCCGCTCGCATCCTCCAGCTCGACGTACGCGAGAACCTCGACCTCGGCGATGGCCGCATCGAGGACACCTTCGAGAACCGGTGCAAGGTCGCGACGGTGATCCGCAAGCATCGCCCGCAGATCGTCATGGCGCCGTACCACACGCTGCCCATCGGCCGTGGCCTGGGCCACAACGACCACTACAAGACCGGGCAGATCGTGGCCAACGCGTACAACCTCGCCCATCTGCGCAAGGCCCCGATTCCGGGCGAGCCGCACCAGGCCAAGGCGATCTACTTCTACTTCCTGCCCCCCGGTACGCCGCCGACGTTCGTCGTCGACGTGACGGACCACGTCGAGGACTGGCTGGCTGCGCTCGACTGTCACCAGACGCAATTCCACAATTCCGAGCGTCCGCGTCCCGCGACGCTGCCGAGCGTTCGGGACGTGTTCGAGACCTACGCGCGCTATTGGGGATGGCAAGTCGGGGTGAAGTACGGTCAGGCGTTCCTCTCGACCGCCCCACTCCGAGTCGGCGACCCATTGGGTCTCGTGCGCGACGTGATTCCGCGACCCTGATCGCACGCCGCCGTTGACGCTGCGGGGGCGCGCATTCTAAAGTCATAGCCTGCTTAGCCGATACCAGGGACGGCATCGGATCCTCAACCGGGAGGTTCACCATGTCGCTGCGCCTCCAGCGACCGTATTTGTTCCTGCTCCTCGCCTGCTCGATCGCCCTTCCGGCCACGGCCGCGGAATCGGCCCCCATTCCGGACGCTTTCCAGCCCACCGTGCTCACCGCCTCGACCGGCGGGACCAAGAAGAAATCGACCACCCGCCGGAAGCGGCGGCGGGCGCGCCGCGCGCCTCCACAGGGAGGGGTCTACGCTCGTCACGCCGTGGTTCTCGATCCGTCGACCGACGAGATCCTGTACGAGAAGAACGCGGCCGTGACCGTGCCGATCGCGAGCCTCTCCAAGCTGATGACCACGATGGTCTTCCTCGAGCAACACCCCGATCTCGACCGCGAGGTGGAGGTGAAGCGCGTGGACATCCTGGGCGCGGGCAAGACGCACCTCAGGCCTTCCGAGACGCTGGCGCTTCGCGACCTCCTCCACATGAGTCTGATGTGCTCCGACAATGCCGCCACCCGGGTCCTGGTGCGCGAATCGGGGCTGTCGTCGGAGGACTTCCTGGCGAGCATGAATCGCAAGGCCGTCGAGATCGGCCTGGCCCGCACCCGCTTCGTCGAGTTCACCGGACTCGACGAACGGAATGTCTCCACGGCGGCCGATTGCGCGCGCCTGCTGCGCGCCGCGGCCGAGAATTCGACGATCCAGACCATCACGACGACCCGCTCGTACGAGTTCTACGGGCGTTATCGTTCCCGCAATCGTCCCCATGCGGTTTACAACACCAACCGTCTGCTGTACGGCCGCTACGAGATCCGCGGCGGCAAGACGGGCTTCATCTCGGAAGCCGGCTACTGCCTCGCGACCTGGGTGCACACCCAGAGCCGCGACATGATCGCGGTCGTCCTCGGCGCCCCGACCCCCGCCACCCGCTTCGCGGACGTCGTCCGCCTGGTTCAGAAGACCTCGGCACCCAGCGCCACCCACACCAACTAGCGCGCGATGCGCGCCCGCGACCGGGTCGATTCCCTGCTCGGGGGCGCGCTCGCCGGCTTCGGGAGCGGGCTTTTCGGGGTGGGCGGCGGCCTGCTGCTGGTTCCGATCCTCACCCGCCGCTTCCATTGCTCCCAGCATCAGGCGCACGGGACCTCCCTGGCCGTGATCGGGCTCACGGCGCTGGCCGGAGTCGCGGTCTACGCCTGGCACGGCCACGTCGAATGGGCGACCGCCGCGGTGGTCGCGGTCGCCAGCGCGATCACGGCACGCTTCGGCGCCCGTCTCACCACACGCTTCTCCTCGGTCGGGCTCTCCCGGGCCTTCGCGCTCTTCCTGGTGGTCGTGGCGATTCGCCTGCTGCTCAGGATTCCCGAGCCATCGGCCGTCTCGTTCCATCAAGGCTGGACCGGGCTCGCGGTCGACCTGGCGCTCGGAAGCGGCGTGGGGCTGATCGCCGGCTTCATGGGGGTCGGAGGGGGCATTCTCGCGGTCCCGGTCTTCACGCTGGCGCTCGGCATGACGCAACAGGCGGCGCAAGGCACGTCACTGGCCGTGATCATGGTGTCCGGCCCCGCGGGCGCCATCGAGCACGCGCGCCATGGACACGTCGTCGGCTCGCTCGTGCCGATGCTCGCGATCGGTTCCCTGCTGGGCGCGCCGCTCGCGTCCTGGGTCGCTCAGCTGCTCCCGCACGCAGTCCTCGTGCGCAGCTTCGCCGTGTTCCTCCTGATCAACGCCGTCCTCACCTGGGTGCGACCACCTCGGCAGAGCCGCCCGAGCTGACCTCCACCGGCGGGTGAGCTGACCCAAATCGTGGCGATCGAGAGTCAAAGCGACCCAGTCTATCCCAGAAGCGAGCGTCGGGAGCGCGGTCAGCCGGCGTATTCCGCCCAAGCGTCGCAACGAGTTGCGGCATTTGTCCCACTCCGGACCTCGGCGGCCGGCGAATTGCATCTCATAAGCGGAAAACGACGGGTTGTCTGCTCCCCTACCACTCCAGGAGCCCGATGCCCAAGTCACCACGGAAACCCGCGCCACGCCTCGCGGCGGATGGACTCCCGCGCGTCGCCGGCAGAACGCCGCCGCCGCGAAGCAGGGAAGGAATGCTGTCGGTCGGCAGCCCGCTGCCGGTCGAAGTCGCACGCCAGGCGCAGCGCGAGATGGATCGCCTTCGCCGGCTCCCGCCGGGAACGCCCGAAGCCGCGCAGGTGCGCGTCTATCTCCACTGGCTGTGGTCGCTGCCCTGGGACATCACCTCGTCCGAAGATGCGGACCTGAGCCAGGTCGAAGCGGTCCTGAACCGCGACCATCTCGGTCTTCCCAAAGCCAAGGAGCGCATCCTCGAGTATCTGGCGGTGCGCCAGCTCAAGCCCGACCTTCCCGGACCGGCGTTGTGCCTCGTGGGTCCGCCGGGAACCGGCAAGTCCTCGATCGGCGCGGCGGTGGCGCGCGCGCTCCAGCGGCCATTCGCGCGCATCAGCGTCTCGGGAACATCCCATGTCGAAGATCTGATCGGAATCTCGCGCAATGTTCCCGGCGGGCAGCCGGGCAAGCTCCTGCGCGCGCTGCGTGACGCCGGCACCCGCAATCCGGTCCTGATGATCGACGGCGTCGACCGGCTCCACGGCGAAGGCGGATTCGAGATCATCGAGATGCTGCTCGAGCTGCTGAACCCCGAGAGCAGCTGCCGCTTCACCGACCGCTATCTCGGCCTGCCGGTGGATCTGTCCCACGTCATCCTCCTCCTGTGCGCCAACAGCATCGACTTCGTCCCGGACGCGCTCGAGGAGCACCTGGACGTCATCGAGGTCCCGGGATACAGCGAAGAGGAGAAGCTCGAGATCGCGCGCCGCTTCTTGCTGCCGCGGCAGCTGGCCGCGCACGGACTCACCGCTCGCGACCTCACGGTCTCCGAGCCGGCGCTGCGCGAGGTCGTGCGTCACTACACACTGGAAGCGGGCGTCCGCGGCCTGCAGCGGCAGCTCGCGACGCTGTGCCGCAAGGTCGCGAGGGCACGCGCCATGGGCAACCGCGCACGCCACGCGGTCGGCCCGCAGAGTCTCGAGCGCTACCTCGGTCACCGCCTGTACGCGCACGAGGCGCTGGACAAGGAAGACGAGGTCGGCGTCGCCAACGGCCTGGCCTGGACCGCGGCCGGGGGCGAGATCCTGGTGGTCGAGGCGCTGAAGATGCCGGGCTCCGGTCGCGTGCTCACCACCGGGCAGCTCGGCGAGGTCATGAAGGAGTCGGTGCAGGCGGCGCACTCCTACGTGCGCTCACGCGCGGACATGCTCGAGATCGATGCGGAGGCCTTCTCGAACTACGATATCCACATCCACTTTCCCGCCGCCGGCGTACCGAAGGACGGCCCCTCGGCGGGCATCACCGTGGGGCTGGTCATCGCCTCGGTGCTCAGCGACAAGCCGATCCGTCACGATGTCGCGATGACGGGCGAAGTGAGCTTGCGCGGCAGGGTGCTGGCGGTGGGAGGCCTGCGCGAGAAAGCGATCGCGGCCTATCGGGCGGGCATCCGGGCGCTGATGTTCCCGACCGTCAATCTCAAGGACGTCGGCGACATTCCCGAAGACGTGCGCGCGCACCTCGAGCTGGTCGCGGTCGCGAACATGGACGAGGTGTTCGCCGCGGCTCTGCACAAAGTGATCGTTCCGCAGCGCGTGGCCGGGAACTTCGTCATCGAGATCGACGACGACGAGGAAGGCGAAGTCGAGATCGACACGTCGGAGCTCGGCCGCTCGGCGCGCGGCTCGCGCCGGCGTTAGCTCCTCAGGGCTCCGAAGCCTCCACGTCCTCGTCCCGAACCGAACCACCTTCGGCCAGCGCCTGGAGATAGTCCGCGATGATGCTCCGGGCTTCCGCGGCGCAGGAACGCGCCACCAGAATCTCCCCCCAGGCGGACGTCGACCAGTCGCGCCGCACGGTGCCGTAGCCCGGCAGCGTCGCGGCGCGCAGCACTGCCGGAAGCCCATGGTGCTCGAGGATTCCGCACAGCAGGGCGCCGGCCACGGCGTCGGGGACGCGATGCACGACTTCGGCCACATCGTCCTCGCGCGTGCGAGCCGGCTCCAGAACGGCGCGACATCGCGGACACGCGACCACCGCCGGAGGGTAGTGGCTTCCGCACTCCGGACACTCGCCCATGGCTCAGCCGACTCCCGCCGCCGCGGCGCGATGGCGGATGAGGCTCGCGGCCTCCGCCACGTCCTCGCGGCGCGTGGCGAGCGACAACCGCACCCGGTCGCCGAACTCCGGCCCAAAGGCGGTTCCGGGCAGCACGGCCACGCCGAAGCTCAGCCACTCGTCGACCAGCGCCCAGATGTCGCGCTCCTGACGGGCGGCCGATACGTCGGCGAACGCGTAGAAGGCGCCGCGCGGAGCGGGAACGGTGACCGCCGCACAGCCCTCCAGGCCGGTGAGCAACAGGTCGCGGCGCTCTTCGTAGGCTCTGCGCATGCGATCGACGTCGTCCTGAGGGCCGGTGACCGCGGCCAGGGCGGCGCGCTGAACCGAAGGAAAGACGCCGTGCGTGGTGTAGAAGGCGAGCAGCGGCCCCATCACGGGCCGCAACGCAGGCGGCGAGACCACATAGCCGATGCGCCACCCCGTCATGGCGTAGGACTTCGACATCGTGAACACGCTCACCGTGCGCTCGGCCATTCCGGGCAGCGACGCGATGCTCACGTGCGCTGCCCCGTCGAACAGAAGGTGCTCATAGGCCTCGTCGCTCACGACCCATAGATCCCGCGCCACCGCCACCTCGGCGATCGCCGCGAGCTGGTCGCGAGAGAGCACGGCGCCGGTCGGATTGTTCGGCGTGTTGAGGTAGATGCCGCGCGTGTCCGGCTCGATGGCCTCCTCGAGCCGGGCCTTGAATGCCACGGGGTCCAGACGATTCTCGAGCAGGTCGAGATAACAGGGCAGGGATCGGTAGCGCGCGCCGTGGACGAAGCCGACCAGCTTCGGAATCGCCATCCAGTGCGGCGAGAGCACCAGCACTTCCTCACCCGAGCCGAGCACGGACTGGAACACGAGGAACAGTCCGTGGGTGCCGCCGTTGGTGAGCACCACGTCATCGGGCTCGCAGCGAATCCCGTTCTCCCGGGCCAGCTTCTCGACCAGCGCTTCGCGCAGGGCCTTCACGCCGCGCTGATCCGGATAGTGGGTGTCGCCCGCTCGCGCCGCGGAGCACAACGCCTCGACGATATGCGGAGGCGTGTCGAAATCCGGCTCGCCGCGCTCGAGATGAAGGATGCGCTCGCCGGCTTGTTCCCGGGCGCGGGCGGCGGCCATGACCTTGCCGAGCTCGGAGGTCATGCGCAGGACGGGGCGATCGGCGACCAGGCGGGGCATCGGAGTCCTCCTGAGGAAGTTCGTCCGGTTCAACTCTAG
This sequence comes from Candidatus Eisenbacteria bacterium, assembly GCA_035712145.1. Lineage (NCBI taxonomy): Bacteria > Candidatus Eiseniibacteriota > Candidatus Eiseniibacteriota bacterium. The sequence goes on from DASTBI010000158.1 coordinate 93,712, forward strand.
CACGCCGCCGCGACGGTCCTAAGCCCCGGTGCTCGCTGGTCTTGGGGCGGCACACGGATTGCCTGACACGAGAGCGAAGCGCCCGTGCCCAACACGCGAAGGACCGCGAGCCATGTCGAAGTTCGATCTACGAGACATCTCCCAGCGTTTGTCCGCCTCCAGGGACACCGAGGCGGTGGTCTCCGAATTCCTCGGCTATCTCCAGGACGTACGGCCTGATTGGCGGGCCTCGCTGTCCTTCTATGAAGTCAGCCGGGACGCGCTGGTGAACGTGTACACGCGCCACGGCGCGAACCTGATGCGCCGAGACGTCACCGTTCCCGTCGATCAGCTGCCTCCGCGGCTCGTGCGAAAGTTCTTCCACCCCAGTGCATTTTTCAATGCTCCGGAAAAACGCTCGATCCTGGCCAACCTGTTCAAGGCCTCGCCGTTCTTCGAGCCCGATCAGCACGAGGCCATGGCCATCCAACCGTTGTGCTTTCACCCATCCTGGAACGGCTGCGTCTGCCTGCCGCTCGCCGACCAGGAGGACCTGCTCGCGCTGCTGACGATCATCAGCGAGAAGAAGGGCGCATTCGGCGGCCGCGCGATGGACGACGTCGTGCCTCTCAAGAACATGGCGGCGCTCGCGCTGGCTCAGCGCCTGTACCGCTCGGCGCGCCGGGCGGGGGTGCCCGAGAGCCCCAAGGCGGCCGCCAGCGAGTTCCAGGATCGCATCCGTGCGATCCACAGCGAACCCACCGACCTCGCCGAGCAGAACCAGATCAAAGCGGACCAGCTCGAGCAGCTGAATCGCGAGCTCGAAACACTCGACCGCAGCTCGAACGAGTACCAGCAAGAGCTCGAGCGGGTGAAGAACCAGCTGTTCGCGCTCGAGGAACAGTCGTCCGCCGCCGCCGAGCACTTGCGCGAGGCGCAGACGCAGGTGAGTGAAGCGAAGGGCCGGGTCGCCGAGCTGCAGCGGACCATCGGCTTCATGAAGGAAGTCTTCCAGGTGCTGGGCCAGGAGTACGACAGCGACGAGTTCTCCCGCACCATGGTGACCTGGTTCTGCGAACACTTCCGGGTCGAGCGCTGCAGTCTGATGAAGCTCGAGGAGAGCCACCACACGCTCCACATCGCCGCCTCCCGGGGCGTCGATCCAGGCGTCGCCGAACAGGTGAGGGTTCGTCTCGGTCAAGGCATCGCGGGCTGGGTGGCTCACCACCGAAAGCCTCTGCTGATGCGGGTGAAGAGCGACGAGAGCCCGGTTCAGCACACCCACCAGGACGCCTACAACTCGGACTCCTTCGTCAGCGTGCCGATGGTCTTCAACAGCCGCCTCGCCGGGGTCCTGAACCTGAGCAACAAGGCGGGCGGAGCGCCGTTCGACGAGTTGGATCTCGACCGAGCGATGCTGGCGGCTTCCGTGCTCGCCATGATCCTCGGCAGCCGCGATCTGGCGCGGGGCGCCGCCTAGCGCCTTCGCGACCGCGCGGGCGCCCGAATCCGAACCGCTGGAATGGCGGCGTCGCGAAGCTCATCGAGCGCCCGTCGATGCGCGGCGAAGGCGATGCGGCGCGGGAGGCGCGAGAGCCGCCAGTAGCGCGCATCGATCGCATCGTCTCCCGGCTTGAGCCGGCCCCCGGTGCGCTCGGCGGTGTAGAGAATCAGCACCGCCCGGACACGCGGATCGTCGAATCCGGCGTAGACGCCGAACAGACCGGTGAGCCGCGCCGAGAGACCGGTCTCCTCGAACAACTCGCGCAGCGCGCAGCGCTCGGGAGACTCCCCGTACTCCATGAAGCCGGCGGGCACGCACCAGGCGCCGGCGGCCGGCTCGAACTTCCGCTTCACCAGCAGGACGCCGCCACTCTTGCGTAGCAGGATGCCGGCGGCGGGAGCGGGATTGCGGTAGTGAATGTGCCCGCATTCGGGGCACGTGGCCCGAGGCCGGCCATGATCGTCGCGCCTCACCAGCCGGGTGCCGCAGCGAATGCAGTAGCGAAGGCGATGCGACATGGGAGTGGGCAGACTACGAGCGCGCTCGTGAGCCGCGCAAGGCCACCCAACGCAGAGCCCGGCCAGCAGGCCGGGCTCGCGTGAAGCTCTCGCGGTCTCCAGGCGGATCTAGTCCTCGTCCTCCATGTCGTGCAGCTTCTCGCGGAGCTGCCGGACCTCTTCGCGCAGCTGACGCAGCTCCTCGCTGTCGCTTTCGCGAGACGCCCGGCGGCGCATCTCGGATTCGCGCGGACGGGTGAGGGTCATGCCGCGGCCAGACCGCCCGATCCACATGGGCTCGGGCACTTCTTCGAGCTCGGCCTGGACCGTGCGGCGCGCGCCCTTGCGCATCACCGTGATCGAGACATTCCCCTCGTCGCGATCACGCAGCGCATCCACGAGATCGTCGTAGTCGGAGATCCGGTGGCCGCCGACATCGGTGATGACGTCTCCCGCCCGGAGTCCGGCTTTCTCGGCCGGGCTGTCGTCGATCACCTCGGTGATGAGGACCCCCTTGCCTTCCGGAGCCTCGAAGTAGGTTCCGAGGTCCCCACTCAGGGCTTCGACACGGACCCCGAGGCGTCCTCGCCCCGAGCCGCGAAACATGTAGGTGTGAGTGTCGGCGTGACGGCGCATCTCCTTCTTGAAGTCCTCATCCATCACGTGGGGCAGCTTCTTGAGGTCTTCGAGGTCTTGGAGGTCCGTTTCGTACCGGCTGCCGCGCTCCGCGAGCTGGGCGCTCACGGTGCGGCGCTGCCCATTGCGCATCAGCGCCACCGAAATGGCCTGCCCGACTTTCGCCGACTGGATGACCTCGGTCAGCTGCTCCGGCGAATTGATGCGCCGCGAATTCACGCTGAGCAGAATGTCGCCTTTGCGGATACCCGCCCGGGATGCGGGGCTGTTGCTCACGACCTGCGACACGAGAACTCCTTCGCCTTCGTAGTCGAGGCCTTCACGCAGTCCTTCGCTGAGGGATTGCGTGCTCACTCCGAGCCAGGGCACCTGCTGGTCCTGAGCGAGCGCCGGCCCGGCGGGGGGACCGGTGAGTCCGGCCACGAGCATCGTGACCAGCATCAGGCCGCCCCAAATGCCCAGCTTTCGCATCGTTTTCCTCCTTGTGCTAGCGTCCACGCGTCACCCGCGGGCCTAACGGTCGCCAGTATGACGCCTCTACACGCGGCGTGGTTCCCCGAACTTCTCGATCGCGGCCATCCCTGCCCCCAACGAGCCCATGAACGTCAATGAGGTGTTAAGCCTGCGCCTCACCGACCTCGAGCTGGGCGGCAAGGCCCTGGCGCGGCACGAAGGCAGGGTGGTCTTCGTGGACCGCGGGCTCCCCGGCGACGAGGTCTCCGCCCGGCTCACCCGTGTGCGCGCGCGTTATGCCGAGGCCAGGCTGGAGCGCATCGACGTGCCCGGCGGCGAGCGCGTGGCGGCTCCCTGTCCGCATGTGACTCGCTGCGGAGGATGCCGCTTCCAGGATCTCGACTACTTCGCACAGCTCCGCCTCAAGGAACGGCTCGTGCGCGAGACGCTGATCCACCTCGGAGGCCTCGAGAACCCGCCGGTTCGAGCCATCGTGCCGGCGCCGGAGATCTTCGGCTATCGGAACAAGATGGAGTTCAGCTTCCATCCCGAGGCCGATGGGGGCGCCGTCCTCGGCCTGCACGAGCGCGGCACCTTCGACCGCGTGTTCCCCGTCCAGGATTGCCTGCTGCCGAGCCGGCTGACCGTCGACATCGTGCGGCGCACACAGGCCTTCGCCGAGCAGCGGCGGTGGCGCGCCTATCATCCTCGTCACCACGTCGGCGACGTTCGGTATCTGGTGGTGCGCCACCTGCCGCACACGGATCAGTGCGCGGTCCATCTGGTCTCGGCGGCCGACCACATCGATGGGCTCGAGGAATGGGCGCGCGAGATTTCCGCAATGTCTCCGAGCGTGCGCACGGTCACGCTGGTCCTCAACCGCTCGCGCGCGAACGTGGCGGCGGGAGAGTCCGAGCGGGTGCTGCAAGGAGACGGGGTGATCGTCGAGCGACTGCAGGGTCTCGAGTTCAGGGCGACCGCGGGAGCCTTCCTCCAGACCAACAGCCGCCAGGCCGAAGCGCTCTATGCGAAGTCTCTCGAGGCCGCCGATCTGGCGGGCCACGAGACCGTGCTCGACCTCTACTGCGGGACTGGAACGCTCACCCTGATGCTGGCAAGAGGCGCCCGCGAGGCCGTCGGGGTGGAGAGCGAAGTTCAGGCGATCGAGGCCGCCACCAACAACGCCCGGGAGAATCAGGTGGGCAACGCCCGCTTCGTCGCCGGAGAGGCGAGGCGGGTGCTTCGCGAGTGGGCCCGCGGCGAGCGCCGGGATCCGGTGCGGCCTCAGGTCGTGGTGGTGGACCCGCCACGCGCCGGACTCCATCCGCGGGTCGTGGCGCGAGTGGCCGAGCTGCGCCCGGCTCGCGTGGTCTACGTGTCATGCAATCCGGCCACGCTGGCCCGTGACCTCAAGGACTTTCGCGGGCTCGGCTACGCGCTCGAGTCCGCGACCCCGTTCGACATGTTCCCGCATACGCCCCACATCGAGTGCGTGGCTCGCCTCATCCCGGCGGATCGTTGACAGAGTCTTCGCATCACCCGCACCGGGGGCTGTGCTACGCTTCTTCGCTCATGCGTCTCCTCCCGGCCTCTCTCCTCCTCCTCTCGGTCGCCGCCTGGCCGGCCTTCGCACAGTCCTCCGCCGAGGTGATCGACCAAGGCAATCTCCTCCTCTATCTGCGGGATCAGCCGATCGGCGCCGAGACCTTCGGCGTCGAAGGCCGCGCCGACAGCATCATCTCGGAGGCGCGCTCCTATCGGAAGGCGCGCGCGAACAGCACCGACATGATCGAGAAGCAGATGGTCCTGACGGCGAGCCGCAGCGAGTCCGCCCTGCGCTTCTACCAGAGCAACGAGACCGTCCAGGGAAAGACCTTCATCACCGGGGTGGTGGCCGGGGGTCAGGAGGACACCGCGCTCACCGTCTATCACGAAGAGAGTCAGGGCGCGGGAGTCGCGACGCGCCTGGTCGCGCCGCCGGGCAGGGTATTCGTGCTGGACTCGGGGATGTATTCGCTGTTCAACCTGATCTGTCTCAATCTCCACGGCAAGACGTTCGACACGCGCCCGATCACGCTGCTGACCTTGAGCGCGGTGGGTGACACGGTCATCGAGGCCGAGGTCCGCGATCTCGGCAAAGAGAGCATCCGCTGGGGGAGCAAGCCGGTTCAGGCGCGCAAGCTCCAGCTCAGGGACCGCGGAACCGTCTTCCAGGTCTGGGCGCATCCGACGACCGGGAAGATGCTCCGGCTCGTCCACGAGCCGACCGGGTTGCGCGTCGAGCGCGAGGCCCCGGCCGTGAAGAAGCGCTCGACCCCGACGCCGAAGCCCGGCGGCTGAGCCACTCGAGCAGCAGTCGCACGCCGAATCCAGTCGGTCCCCGCCCCTCGTGCGGGCGGACCACCGGCGACCATGCGGTGCTGGCGATGTCGAGATGGGCCCACCGCATGCCCCGCGCGAAGTGCTTGAGGAACACCGCAGCGAGGATCGCGCCGCCTTCCCGCGCTCCCGAGGAATTCACCAGGTCCGCGACCTCACCACGCATCTCGGGCGCGTAGTCGTCCCAGACCGGAAGTCTCCAGATTCTCTCGCCGCTGTCTGCGGAAGCCTGCTCGAGCTCGGAGGCCAGCGCGTCGTCGTCCGTGAACATGCCCGCAGCCAGGTTCCCCAGCGCGATGCTGACCGCTCCGGTCAGCGTGGCCAGATCCACGACGACCTCGGGCTCATAGCGCCGCGCGTAGCCGAGCGCGTCGGCCAGCACGAGGCGGCCTTCCGCATCGGTGTTGGTGACCTCGATGGTGGTGCCGTCCATCGCCCGCACGATGTCGCCCGGCTTGAGCGCGCGGCCTCCCGGCATGTTCTCCGCCAGCGCCAATAGACCGACCACGCGAAACGGCAGGTCCATCTCCGCAAGTGCTGCGAAGGCGCCGAGGACGGCCGCCGCCCCGGACATGTCGTACTTCATCTTGCCCATGTTCTCCCGGGGCTTGAGCGAGATGCCTCCCGTGTCGAAGGTGACGCCCTTGCCGATGAGGACCACCGTAGGGGTCTTCGCCGAGCTCCTGCCGCCGCGCTCGAGAACGACGAACCGGGGCGGATGGACACTTCCGCGACCGACGGCGAGCAGCGCGCCCATGCCGAGCTTCTCGAGCCGCCGCACGTCGAGCACCTCGACTCGCGTGCCGGCACTCTCGAGCTCGCGCGCGCGGTCCGCGAGCCGCTGCGGCGTGAGATCCTGACCCGGCGTGCTGGCCAGATCCCGAGCCAGACACGTCCCTTCCGCCCACTGGCGGCCGCGCTCCACGGCGGTCTCGATCGCTCGCGCGACATCCGGCTCGCGCTCGACGATCGTGACCTGGCGCAGCGGAACGCCCGGCTCGGTGCGATAGGCGGAGAAGCGGTACGCGCCCAGCACCACGCCTTCGGCGGTCGCCTGCGCCGCGCGATCCGGGGGCAGGCCACCGGACCCAGCGCCGAACACGACGGTCACGAGCGTGCCGGCGCGCATGTCCCTGGCGCGGCGTGACACGGCCGCGGCCGCCAGCCGGGCTCTGGCAAGCGTGAAGGCCTCGCGCGCGCCGAGACCCACCAGGATCAGGCGTTTCGCCCCGAGCCCCCGTGGATAAATCAACGTCACCTCGAGGAAGCGACCCGTGAAATCTTTTTGCAGGATCAACCTGCGAACGGCGCCGCGAGTTGCACGATCGACCGCTGCCGCGGCCCCGGTCAGTGGGCGCCCTTCGAAGATTCCGAGCGCCAGGGCGTCGGATTTCTGGCGGATGATGTTGCCATGGCGGGTGATGACCTTCATCGCGACCTCCTGTCCGGGCCGCGCAGCGTATCGGAAGCTCGACGCCCTCCCAAGAGGTTCAAACTTCGTCACATCCTGAGACATTCGATGCGCGGTGCACGCCTTTCCTTGAATCTGGGGCCCGGGGCGGGCATGTTTAGCGGCATCGAGCCTTCGAACCGGAACAGCCGTTGCTTGGGAAACCGGGCATCGCAGCTCGTTGGACTTTCGCTCGTCCTTGGGCGTAATTCCTAGGCGTTCGTCGATCCTTCGCGAATGGCTCGTCGAGACGTCAGTTCACGCGCTCCCAGGAAGGGGTCGCGGTGGAGCCAGCCCTCGGAGGCTGGCGCCCAATCGAGCCGGCCATGGCGCCGGCAACCAAAGGAGTGATCATGCGACGCATTTCCCAACTCTTCGGCGCCACCCTGCTCGTGATCGCGGCCGCAGGCTGTGGCGGGAATAAGCAGCAAGCTCAGGAGTCCTCGGTGGACAGCCTGCTCGCGACGAACCCGTCGGAGCAGACGTCCGGGGACATCACGCCTCAGCAGGAGTATCAGCAGCAGCCCGAAGCGCCTCCGGTCTCCACTCCGGTGAGGCCCGCGGCGACGCGCCCGCGCACGACGACGACGCGGCCGGCCAGCTCGACCCGTGCCTCGCAGTCGGAGCAACCCGGAGTGACCCTGCCCTCGGGCACCCCCATCAAGGTTGCAGTCTCCGCGCGCGTCACGTCCGAGACCGCGCAGCCCGGAGATACCTGGACCGGAAGCGTGCAGGAGCCGGTGGTCGTGGGTGACCGAATCGTGATCCCGGCGGGCAGCACCGTCACCGGCGTCGTGAGCGGCGCCAAGGCGGCCGAGAAGGGCAGCCGCGCCTTCCTCGTCATGTCGGTGAAGTCGATCGACGTCAATGGCCGGAGCTATGCGGTGTCGGCGAGCGCCGACAGCCTGATCGCAGGCTCCACGCGGGCTCGGAACGTCGGCGCCGTCGCGGGCGGCGCTGCGGCGGGCGCGCTGCTCGGCAAGGCGATCGGGGGCAGCGGCAAGGGCGCTCTGATCGGCGGCCTGATCGGCGCCGCGGGCGCGACCGGTGCGGTCGCGGCCTCGAAGGGCTACCAGGTGGAGGTCAAGGAAGGCGCCGAGATGACCTTCAACGTCAACCAGTCGGTGACCATGCGCTGAGACGCACTCGGGAGTCTTGGATCGGGGTGGGCGACGAGCCCACCCCGATTCATTTGAGCTCGACCGTCCCGGCTGGACCGCGAAGAGACCTCCGAGTGGACGAGGAGGTACAATCGGAGCGATCCTTCAGGCGCCGCGCTGATGTGGCTCAATGGCTTGCGGTCGCGACGCCCATGGCACATCGACTGCACAGGTCCATCCACCCGGAACCTGCCCTCTTTGCACGACTTCGGCGCCTCGCGGGCGCCCTGGATGGAGGTCTCATGAGCTTCGCGCGTCGCTGGACACTCGCCATCCCCCTCTTGGCGCTCCTCTCGATCGGATGTGGAAGCAAGGATCCCCTGGCTCCCACGTCTTCCGGCGAGACGGAGGCCCGGCAAACCGCCACCGAAGAGCTGTCCCGTCATCCCGAGCTGGTCGACGACGGGCTCTACGACATTCAGACCCAGGCGCAGACCGAGGTGGAGGCCGGGACGTCGTCGGCCATCGATCCTCTCTTCTTCTGGAGAGACATCCGCCGGGTGACCCGGACCCACGAGGTCGCGTTCGCCGATACCGATTCCACGGGTCAGCCGGCCACCGCCATCGTCACCGTCCACAAGCGTCTCGCCGGTTCCTTCAACATCGTCGTCGGCGACCGCGGGGAAGAAGGGAGCCCGGCCGACGGCCATGTGATCCACAAGCCGCTTCGCGATCACTGGGTGCGGCGCATCCTGCTCAAGCGCGTGGCCCGCATCGATGGCCGTGAGCGGCGGCCCTGGCGCGTGGCGGCGGTGTCGGGAGTGGAAGTGACGTCGCGCGATGCCCAGACGCGGCTTCAGTCCCTGCGCGTCCAGAGTGGCGATCTCGATACCACGATCACGAATCCGCTGGCCTTCTGGCGGCTGCGGCGCGTCATGCAGCTAGAGCCCGAGGCGAGCGTCACGTTGACGGTCACTACCGAGGCATCGGAGGACGTCGTGATCCTCTACGCGCGCGCCCGTCGGGCGCGGTTCCACAACAACGGCGACGGGACGCACACCCTCACCTGGACCGTGGGCGCAATGGACGGATTGCGCCATCTGGGAGTCAACGCGCTGTCCCACGGCACGCTGTTCGACGACGAGGCGCCCTACGACTCGCAGACGTGGATCCTGCCCTACGTCGTGACGCCTACGGAGCTGGCGGACCTGGCTTCCTAGGCCGGCGCTTGGAATGGGCGCGGGCGGTCCGAGCGATCGCCCGCGCGCTCAGTCTCCGCCCGGCTCGCCCGCGGGATCGGGCTGCCGGTTCCGGAACAGCGCCGCCCACTCCTCGAGCTCGGCGCGGCTCAGGGATCCCGGCTTCTCGGGGTCGGCCGCGCGTTGAGGCCCGAGCACGCTGCCCACGAAGAGATCGCTGATCGCCACCGTGGCGCCCATCGCGCGCGCATGACGCGCCACCTCGAGATCCGCGGTCACCACCGTGATGCGGCGGCCACGATCGATCTCCGATTCCACCACGCTTCGGATGACGTCGTCGGCCTTCGCCGGCGGTCGCGACCAGCGCACCTGGACGCGGTCGCTCCCGGTGTGCGTCTCTCCGCCGCCGTCGGCGCCGTCGAACACCACCATGAAGCGCGCCTCGCCGGAGCCGACCGTCCACGACAGCAGATTGATGAGCTTCTCCCTCGACTCCTCGAGGGTGCGCTCGGGTCCGGGACGGAGATCGGGTGAACGGTGGATGAGGTTGTAACCGTCGATGACGATCAGATGCCCATCGGACATGACTTACTGCCTTCCGCCGCGAGCCGTGTGGATGATCACGCCGCCTTCGCCGACCGCCCAGCCGCGGAGCGCGTCGACGAAGAAGACGTCGTTGAGCCTCGAGGCGGTGTGACTGGCCTGCGCCTGCCACGTGACGCCGCCGTCGTCGCTCCGCAGCACCGCTCCCCCCACCATGGCATCGAAGCCCGCGGCATAGCCGATCAGATTCGTGGGGAAGCACACGCCCTCGAGCTGCCGGGTCGGCCCGGCATTGCGCAGCTCCCACTCGACCGAGTCGGGCGTGGCGATGGTGCGCGGCGTGACGCCTTGCGTCCCGACCGCCCACGCGGTGGCCGGCCCGGTGCGCCACACCGCCTCGAGACCCTGGATCGTCGGGGTCGGAACGATGAACCAGATGAGCCCGCGGTCGTGCGTGCCCGCGATCACGCCACCTCCGCCGACCGCCCACCCGTCGCGAGTGCCGGCGAAGGCGACTCCGCGCAGCGCGAAGGTCGTCGGCAGCCGGGTCGAGTGCCACGTGACGCCGCCGTCGAAAGTGCGGACGATGAGTCCAGAGGCCCCGACCACCCAGCCGGTATCGGGCGTGGCGAACCACACGTCATGGAAGGCATCGCCCTCCCCCACCGTGAGAATCCGGCTCCAGCTCTGCCCGCCGTCGGTCGTGTGCAACACGGTGCCCCCGTTTCCGACTGCCCACCCATCGGTTGGGGTGGTGAACCACACGCCGTTCAGGTTGAACGAGGTCCCGCTCGCCGGCCGGGTCCAGCTCGCCCCGGCGTCGTTCGTCACCACCACCGTCCCCCCCGCGCCCACCGCGACGCCGTTCCGGCCGTCCGGCTGGAAGAAGACGCTATTCAGCTCCAGCGTCGTGCCGCTGGCCTGCCGGAACCAGCCGGTATCCGGGAAAACGGTGACCCAGGCGGTGTCGCGATGGCCTCCGGCCTCGACGAACAGCGGCGCGGTTCCTTCCGTGAGGCCCTGGACGCGTCCGGTGCTGGTGACCCCGAAGACCTGCGGGTCACCGCTGGTCCACAGAAAGCCAACGCCGTGTGCGGGATTGCCGAGCGTATCGAACGCGGTGGCGGTGAACTGGACGACCTCGCCGATTTTCAGCGTGTCGACCCCGGGGCTCACCTCCACCCGGGTAAGAGGAACACTCGGTGCTACGGGCGAGGACTTGCTGTCGCAGCCGGCGAGCGCCAGGAGGATCGCAAGCGGCAAGAGCCGGGAAAGCCACCGCATCTGGTGGGACATGGGCATTGATGGTAGACAACTCGACCCGCGACGCGCCAGCACGTCCCGGTCTTGTCGCCGCCGACGGCGATCGCCTAGTCTTCGCGGCTCGGAAAGGACGGGCTTCGTCCATGCTGCAGGTTCGCGAAGTGGTCAAGCGGTACGACGATCGCGCCGTGGTGGATCACGTCACCTTCGAGGTCCCGGCGGGCGAGATCTTCGCTCTGCTCGGCCCGAACGGGGCCGGCAAGACCACGCTGATCCGCATGATCACCGACATCCTGCGCCCGGACTCGGGCGAAATCCTGCTCGACGGGCGCCGCGTGGACTCGCAGACCCGCCATGCCATCGCCTATCTGCCCGAAGAACGCGGACTCTATCGCCGAGCCAAGGTCATCGAAGTCGTCGGCTACTACGGGGAGCTCAAAGGCATGGCGCCGCGCGCCGCGCGCGACGAGGCTCGGCGGCTGCTCGAGCGGGTCGATCTCGCCGAGTGGGCGGACAAGCAGGTGCAGGCGCTCTCCAAGGGCATGCAGCAGAAGGTGCAGCTCTGCACCGCGCTGATCGGCGCCCCCAAGCTCCTGATCCTCGACGAGCCTTTCTCGGGGCTCGATCCCATCAATGTCCAGCTGTTCGAATCGATCCTGGCGGAGCGGCGGGCGGCGGGAAGCACGGTGTTGCTCTCGACCCACCAGATGAACAAGGTCGAGGAGGTCTGTGACCGAGCGCTGATGATCAACCAGGGGAGGATGGTGCTGCACGGAACCGTGCGCGACATCCGGCGACGTCATGCCGATCACGCGGTCGTCCTGCACACGGAGGATGCCGTGCCGGCCCTGCCCGGAGTGCGCTCCATCGAGACCCGGAACGGCGACCACAAGCTCTTGCTCGAGCCGGACGCCACTCCGGAATCGGTGCTGCGAGCGCTGATCGATCGCAACGTGAAGATCGAATCGTTCGCGCTCGCCTCGCTGCCGCTCGAGGACGTCTTCGTGAAGGTGGTTCGCGAAGGACTGGGGCTCGACGCTGGCCGGCGGGAGCCGGCGGGAGTCTCGCATTGAGCGCTTCCCGCCAGCGGATCCTGACGGTCGCGCGCCGCGAGTTCCTCACCACGGTCAAGCGCCGCGCCTTCCTGCTGACACTCATCGGGACGCCCGCGTATTTCGCGCTCGTCACCTTCATCTCCGCCAGCGCTTCCATCCAGGAGAAGAAGGATGCGCTCAAGGATCTCGACGTGCTGGCCGTGATCGACAGCAGCGGCGCCTTCGCCGGCGCGACTCGAGAGATCCGCACCACGTTCAAGACCGGCCTTTCGTTCTCTCGCCGCCCTGCCATGGGCGTGGATTCGATCTCGTTCAAGACCGACGTGCGCTTCTATTCCAGTCTCGATTCGGCGCTGGCCGACGTGCGCGCGGGACGGGTTCCGCAGGCGCTGGTGATCCCCTCGGACTACGTGGAGAGCGGCCGGATTCGGCGTTACACGCGGCCCAACAGCCCCTTCACGACCGGGGATCGGAGGGCCATCGGCGGCTGGCTGGCGCGCAACCTGGTGGCGTCCCGGGTGGGAGATGACATCGCGGCGCGCGTCGCGCGGCCGACCGAGGAAGAGCAGCTTCTCACCTTGAGCCGCAGCGGACGGTTCGAGGTCAAGGACGACTCTCGCGAGGTCGCGGATTTCCTGGTGCCCATGTTCTTTTCGATGCTGCTCGGACTCTCCATCATGATCGGCGGCCAGTACCTGCTGCAGGGAGTCTCCGAGGAGAAGGAGTCCCGAATCCTCGAGTCGTTGATGTGCCAGGTCAGCGCCGAGGAGCTGATGACCGGGAAGTTGTTCGGGCTCGGCGCGGTCGGGCTCGTCACCGTCGGGACCTGGGTGGTGGTCGGACTCGCGGTCTCGGGGCCGGCTTTGAGCATGCTGCCGATCACCACCCAGCCCATGGTCCTCGTGGTGGCGACGCTCTACTTCCTGTTCGGCTACCTGTTCTTCGGCAGCATCATGACCGGGATCGGCGCGATCACGAACAACATGCGCGAGGCGCAACAGTTCGCCGTGTGGTTCACCTTGGCCAACTTTGCTCCCTTCATCCTCATCACCGCCATCCTGTCGCACCCTGACGGCCCGCTCGCATTCTGGCTTTCGTTGTTCCCGCCCACGGCCAGCACCACGATGATGATGCGGCTCGGGGCCTCGAACTCCGTGGTGCCACCGTGGCAGGTGGGGCTTTCCCTGCTGCTCCTCGCCGCATCGGGGCTGCTGGCGCTGCGGATCTCCGCCCGTATCTTCCGGGTCGGCCTCCTGATGTACGGCAAGACGCCGAGCCTGCCCGAGATCATGCGCTGGGCGCGCCGGGCGGCCTGAGCGAGGCATGAGGGCGGTCGCAGCACGCCTGTGGCAAATTGCCGCGTCGTTGGGCAAAACCCTGCCACACACCGGCATGGAAGTTTTTACTTGGTGCCCGGCACCTTTCCTTGTGACAATGATTTAGCGCTGGCGATCGCTCTCAGGAGCCTCGGAACGGTCCTTGCGGACCCTAAGTCGAGGCGCCAAAAGATCGCGTTCAACCCGGCGCCAGTCAGATCGAGAGCCCCTCGGCGTTTCCGCAAGAAAACGGGTCCTGAGAGACCCCGGCCGCCGGAGGGTCGGAGGCGCCGTCCGTGGCACGAAGGCCTCAGCGGACGCCTCCCTCTCGGGACGACGGACCAGAGCTCGTCCGTCGGTAACGGAACGCCCGGTCGGTGACCGGGCGATTTCGTTTTTGCCTACCAAAGTCCGGCAGCGATCACTGCGTCGTCGGTGGGTCCGGAGATGGCTTGAGGTTCTGAGCGTCCCAGGCCGGCGGCGGCGGGAAGGTGAGGCGCGCTCCCGTCGCCTTCGCCGACGGCGGAAGGACGTCCGGGACCTTGTGCTTCACCGGCGGGATCGACTTGAGATAGGCCGCGACCGCATGCAGGTCCTCATTGGTCATCTGCGAGTACATCGGCCAGGGCATCGGCGGAAGGATGGGTGATCCGTCCTTCTTCTTGCCAGTCCTCAGCGCCTGGACGATGTCCTCCTCGCTCCAGGTCCCGAGGCCGGTCTCTTCGTCCGGAGTCAGGTTGCGCGGATACGAGACCCCCCAGGGCCCCTCCCATCCGACCTCCGTCCCGGAGAGCGTCCGCGTCGTGTCCATCTGGCCGTAGAAGGTTCCGGGAGTATGGCAATCGTTGCAGCCGGCGATGATGGTCAGGTACCGGCCACGGGCGACCGGATCCGACGCGGCCGCCTGCGGCTGCTCGGCAGGCTGCTGCTGCTGGCTGCAGGAGATCGCGAACAAGACGAGAAAGCCAGACACGCACACCGCAAGGATTGCAGCGCTTCGAGTCCACCTCATGGGATGCACGGCCTCCTTCCTGGGTATCGGCGGCACCACTCGAGCCGCCCGCGGGGGGAGGCGGGAGAATCATCGCAACGTCTTTCGCTGTCAACGCCGAGCGCGCTTGCGACCGGAGGGCCCAAGCCGCAGAATCGGCCGCCCATGCGCACGCTCCGTCTGGCCTTGGCCCAGATCAATCCCACGGTCGGTGACATCGAGGGCAACGTCCGGCGCGTGACCGAATCCATCGAGCAGGCGCGCGCGGTGGGCGCCGATCTCCTCGCCTTTCCCGAGATGGTGATCCCGGGCTACATGCCCGAGGACCTGCTGCTCAAACCGTCCTTCATCGAGCGCTCGATCGAGAGCACGCGCGCGCTGGCGCCGCTCACCCGAGGCATGACGGTGGTGGTGGGCACGGTGGAGCGCGACATCGACCTCTTCAACGCCGCGGTCGTCCTTCACGACGGCGAATGGATCGGCAGCTATCGCAAGCGCTACCTGCCGAACTACGGCGTCTTCGACGAGAACCGCTACTTCATGGCGGCCCGTCAGACGCCGGTGTTCGTGCGGGACGGCACCGTGATCGGGGTCAGCATCTGCGAGGACATCTGGTATCCCGGCGGTCCGGTGGAGGAGCAGGTGATTCGCGGCGGCGCCGAGATCATCCTCAATCTCTCCGCCTCGCCTTATCACGCCGGCAAGGCTCAAGCCCGGCGGCGCATGCTGTGCACTCGCGCCGCGGACAACATCGCGGTCGTCTGCTACATCAATCTGGTCGGAGGGCAGGACGAGATCGTGTTCGACGGCGCCAGCCTGGTCGTCGACGAGCAGGGACAGGTGCTGGCCGAAGCGGAGATGTTCGAGGAGGACTTCCTGGTCGCCGACGTCGACCTCGAAGGCGTATTCAACGCGCGCCTCCACGACCCCCGCCTTCGCAAGGAGCGGGCGCTGGATCAGGGCGATCCAACGCCCCGGCTGCAGCTTCCGACTCGCGACGCCAACGCCTCCGTGGGAGGAGGCGCCGCGATCACGGTCGCCACCGCGGTCGCCGTCAAGCCGGCGCTCGAGCGCCGCCCCGCGCCGCACGTCCGTGATCTCGTCGCCGAGATCTACGACGCGCTGGTTCTCGGCACCCGTGACTACGTGCACAAGAACCGCTTCGAAGCGGTGGTGCTGGGACTCTCCGGCGGCGTCGACTCCGCGCTGTGCGCGGGCGTCGCGTGCGACGCGGTGGGGAGCAAGCACGTGATCGGGGTCTCCATGCCTTCCCCCTTCACCTCGGGCGCCTCCAAGGAGGACGCCGAGTCGCTGGCCCGGGCGCTCGGCATGCGCTTCTACGTGCTTCCGGTGGCCGATGTCCTGCAGGCCTACCAGCGCGTGCTCGAGGCGCCGTTCAGCGGCCGCGAGCCCGACGTCACCGAGGAGAACCTGCAGGCCCGGATTCGCGGCAACTATCTGATGGCGCTCTCGAACAAGTTCGGCTGGCTGGTCCTCACCACCGGCAACAAGAGCGAACTGTCGGTCGGCTACAGCACGCTCTACGGCGACATGGCGGGGGGCTTCAGCCTGCTCAAGGACGTCTACAAGACGATGGTCTACCAGCTCGCGCTCCATCGGAACCGTCGAGCGGGCCAACCACCCATTCCCGAGCGAACCATCACTCGGCCGCCGAGCGCCGAGCTCAAGCCCGACCAGACCGACCAGGACACGCTGCCTGCCTATGACATCCTGGATCCCATCCTGCGCCTCTACGTCGAGGAGGATCGGTCGGCGCGCGAGATCGCCGAGCTGGGCTACGAGGAAACGCTGGTGCGCAAGGTGGTCTCGATGGTCGACCGCTCGGAGTACAAGCGCCGCCAGAGCCCGCCGGGAATCAAGATCACGCCCCGCGCCCTGGGCAAGGATCGCCGACTGCCCATCACCAACCGCTGGCGCCACTGAGAAACGCAGAGGCCGGACCGTGGAGGCCCGGCCTCTGTAAGCGCTCGGTTACTGGCCGGCGTCCAGCACCAGCACCAGCGCGCCTTCGTCCACGCGGATGTTGAAGGTTCCCGCGCTGCCCGTGGTGTAGAGGGTGAACTGGCCGTCGCCCTTCACTTCGGAGAGCAGCAGGTCCTTGCCCGCCTGGTTGAAGAGGCCGGCCGATTCGTCCCAGCCGATGGTGCGCGAGGATCCAGTGGCTCCGATCGTGCCCGGTCCCCACAGCAGCGTGGCTCCCGCGGGAACCGCCGGCGCGCCGCCGGCAGGAGTGTCCAGCGTCGGAACGATGTAGACGAGCACTCCTCCCGCGGGTCCGTTCACATTGGTGAACGTGCCGAGGATCGCGAGGTCGACCAGACCCTTCAGCTCGTCCTTGTGGTCGTTGTATTCGTCGAGCGTGCTGAGGTCGACCGGGATCCGCTCCGAATGGTCGGCGGTGGAGGAGACGATCGTGAACGGGTTCGGCAGCTCGAAGTGCGTCAGGATCTGCGCGGACGTGATCACGCAGCCATTACCGAACAGGGCCGCGAGCAAGACGCCGCCGAGAAGCAGTCGGGACATTTTCATCGCGGTCTCCTAAGGCGTGCTGGGTGCGGGTGTGCTGAAAATCGTGTAGGCGGCGCCGGCGGTGATCTTTCCGAACTTCTGGGAGGTCTCGTCGGTCACGACCATGTCGAGCTCGCCGCGCAGGTTGAGGTTCAGCTTCGGCATGGGCGCGAAGCCCACTCCCAGGCCGAACGACCAGCCCATGTCGCTGATCTCCTCAGCCGACTCACGCTCGATCTTGTAGGAGCCGATGCCGGCGAAGGGGAAGAACTGAAACGACGGTTGTCCGAACGTGAATAGCACGTTGGCGCCGAAGGAGGTCAGATCACCGCCGTCGCGCGTGTAGCTGTTGCTGCCGAAGGTCTCGTCCACGTCGCCGAGCGAGGAGGACCCGTACCAGGGCTCCACCGTGAACATCGACGAGAGCTTGACCGGGACGCGCGCCCCGAATTCAGAGCCCTGCTCCGACAGGTCGTTGAGCACCGGGATGTTGACGCCGCCATAGGCGCCGACGCCGATGTCCGCCGCTGCCGCCGCACCTGTGATCGTCACGAGCGCGAGCAGAGCGAGGGTGAGAGTCTTGTGCATGACGACCTCCGAGTGTGAGTCGGACATGCCGCTCCCACACGGGGCGGCCTATCGCACAACGGGGGGAACGAGGAGACTCGCCCAGCGACCGGGCCGGGTCAAGGCGGCGGCGCCGGCGAGATCGAGCTACTGCAGGACGCGAACGGCGGTGACGGCCGCGCCGCAGTGCCGCGTGAGGAGGTCGGCGATGTGCTCGAGCGCCGCCGACAAATGCGCGCCCGCACGCTCCGGCGGACTGAACAGGACGACGAGCAGGTTCCTGGTCTCGGCGCTCACCGAAGTTCGCCTGGAGTCGGACGTCGGCGCCCCGAAAGGCCCGTCGTCATCGGCGAGGAGGAGCCTGCCGCTCAGATTGACCCACTGCTTGCGAATGCCGGCGTAACCTTCGTTGTCCCGCCCCACCCTCACCCGCACCGAGCCCTTCACCAGATCGCGGTCGTAGAGACCGAGCGGCAGCTGATGCTCGAGAGAACAGAGATTGCAGACGTCCACCACGGCGTTGACTCGAGGCAGACCTTTCCCCTGCAGCACTCGGCGCAGCAATGCCTCGCTGCTCGGACGCGACTTCGTGGGGTCGATGTCGAGCCGGTGGAAGAGGGCGCGGGTCTCGGCGACGCCCGGAATATCGGCAGGCTGCTTGCCCGCGTAATGCGACGTGAGGCGCCCGATCAGACGATCACGCTCCTCGTCGAATGCAGGCGGCAATCCCTGGTTGCGCGTGCCTTCGGCTTCGAGGAGCCCGAGAGCCAGGGTTCCTCGAAGCGATTCGTCGACGATCAGCTGGAGCCCCGAGGCACGAGCTTGTAGCGGCATTCAGAACCGTTCGTCAGAAACAACGCCCGAGAAGACGGCACTGCCGGCGTTGAAGATGATCCTCCAGAAACCGTCTGTCACCGCGCATCGTGCGCGGGCAGCGGTGTGGGCGGCGGGAACTCCCTTTCCGACCAACCGGTCGGACGACGCAACGGTCGCGCCGACGTTGCGGCCGAACATCATTGTTTTCGCCGCCCACCGCAGTCCGTCCGCGCGCATCGCGCGGGTCCGAGGCACTTACCCCGCCGTGGCCATCCGACCGCGGCGAGCGGAGAAGATCACGTGGCGGAACATAGCTTGATCGACGGTGAGATCAACGAAAAAATCGCAAAAAAAATTTCTGTCGCATGCGTCGCACGCAACAGCAGTTGGAAGAAAGGTCTTGACTCGAACGATGCGTCGACCAAGAGGTGCGTGCGCGCCGCCCGGGATCAACCGTTCTTCGCCGCGGGCTCGCGCGGCGCGCTTGGAGGCAGCTTGCGCTCCACCGAGATCACGCGATAGGTGCGATCGCCGAGCGCCACTTCCTCGCCAATGGTTTTCCCCATCAGCGCCCGGCCTACGGGGGCCTGGAACGAGACCACCTGCTCTCCGTGATGGTGCTCGTCTTCCCCGAGGATCCAGTAAGTCACCAGGTCCTGATCGCTCTCGAGGACCACCTGGGTGCCAAGGCCGGCGACGCCGTCCGTCTGCTCGGCGTCCTCGACGAAGCGGGCCGTCGCCAGCCGCTTCTGGAGCGCTTCCACCTGCTTGGTGAGATTGGCCTGCTTGAGCTTGGCGGAGTGGTACTCCGCATTCTCGCGCAGGTCTCCGAGCTCGCGCGCTCGCTGGATGGTCCGTGGAAGCTCCGTCCGCAGCTCACGTTCCATGCGCTGCACCTCGGTCTTCAGGCGTTCCCAGGTGGCGCGAGTCATCACCGGAAGATCGACGTCCGACTGCTTTCCCACCTGCTCGAAGAGCTTGCGGGAGCTTCGCTCACGCGCGGCTCGCACCGCGGCGACCGCTTCGGCGAGACCGACCCGCTGTGCCAGGTCGAGGGCCGGGAAGAGATAACGATCGCTCGAGCGCCACTGCCTCAGCAGCACGGTGAGCTTCAGGCGCTCGTGCTCGGTACAAGGCTGGCCCGCCAGCAGTCGCTCGAAGGCGCCACCCTCGCTGATCCATCCCAGGACCTTGTCGGCGAGCGAAGGCTTGGGACGCTCCTCGATCAGCGCCAGCGCCGCCCACAGGAGCCGCCAGGGCTCAGGCCCCGGAGACTGCGACTCCAGCGATTGCTCGATGAGGCGGAGCGCGGCCTGTGGATAACGCGGCGCGTGATCGATCAGCGTGCGACGCAATGCCCCGCGGCCGGCCGGATCGAGCGCCTCGCGGCGCCGCGCCGCCAGCTCGCGCACCGAGGAGAAGCGGGAGTCGAGCCCCGACAGAATCGCATCCGCTTCGACCCCGGCGACGTGGGATGCCTCGAGCAGTGCTTTCTGCTCTTCCTCACCCGAGAGATCGGAGATCGAAAGCCCCTGATCCCACAGCGTCTTGAGCACCGCATGCCACTCGGGGATGCGCTCGGGGTACCAGCGAGACACGTAGAGCCCCGCCCGGGCGCGATCGGCGCGATCGGCCTCCTCGTCCAGCATGGCGCGGAGGAGATAGCGGCCGAAGCGCTGGCCCAGCGCCCTCTCCGAATTTGGATGCTGGGACAGGAACTTACGCATGGTCGCGAGATTGGCCTTCACCGGCTTCCTTGGCTCGAGGGCGGGCAGCGGGACCTGCTCTTCCTCCCCCGCCGGTGTCTTGCCTTCGGGCTCGAGCCGGTAGTGCTGCTCGAATGCCCGCGCATGGTCGATGCGCGGGTCCTTCTCCGCCGCCGCCTTGAGCCGCCGGAACGTCGTGGTCCACTCGTTGGCCGGCACGAGGCCGTTCCCCACCAGGAAGAGCTTCAGCTTTTGCGCGTCCGCCTCGCCCCCCATCGCCACGAGCGCCCGCACCAGGATTTCCGCGGGCTCTTCCTTCCGCAGGCGCTCGAGATCCGCGGGCTGCGTGAAGCGGAGCAGCCGCAAGTCGTCCTCCGCGAGCGGGGTGAGGCTGCGGCGAGCGGCCGCGTAGGGCATGCGATGGCTGGGCGAGCGAGTGAAGTCGATGATCACGTTCTCGGCGTCGTTCGCGGCGACGCGGCCGGCTCCGAACGAGCCGTGAAGCACGGCGCGGCCGGGCGGAAGGACGGCGATCGCATCGTAGCGCTCGAGCGAGGCAGTCAGAGGTTTGAGATGGTCCGAGAGCCCGCAGAGGGCGAACACCGCGGCCGCGTCCGGGAGCTTCTGTCCGGTGCCCTGGCGGATCGCATCGACGACCGCCGCGCGAAACGACTCCGCGGCCGCTGGGCCGCCGGCCGCGAAGGCCTGGCGCACGATCTCTCGCAGCGTCCCTTCGACCTCGCCGGCCTGCGCCGCGGCCGCGAGCGGTGGGAATGCGACATCGAGCAGCGTCTTCGCTTCCTTGACCGCGCCCTTCGCCGCCACCTGCGGGATCACCTCGATCACGTGCCGCAGCGCTTCGAGGTCGAGATGCTCGACGAACTCCAGAGCCGCCTCTTCGAGACCGGCGTAGCGACCCTCGGCGGCGAAGCGCGGCGCGAGCTCGGCGAGCAGCGCGCGGCGATCGCTCGCCTGGCCTGAGTCGCCGAGCCGCACCGCCAGCAGCAATCCCAGCTCGAGATCATCGGGCAGGATCCGCCACGCGCGCCACAGCGCGTCGACCCGCTCGGGATCCTTGCGCAGCCCTTCGTGCGCACGCACCAGCAGCCGCGCCCCGGCGGCCGTCTCGTCGAGCTCGAGCGCTCGCTCCGCCACCGCGGCCAGTGGCTCCCACTGTCTGGACTGCGAAAGCCGGTCGCCGAGAGAGAGCAGGGCCTGGAGCGCGCGCTCTCGCTCGCCGCGAAGCGCGCATGCGGCGGCCAGCAGGTAATCCACGGCGGGGCTGGCGCCGGGCTGCTTCAGCCGCGCCGCGCATTCGTCGCGCACGAATGCGGTCTGGTCGTTGGCCGCCGCCTCGGCGGCCAGCGACTCGAGGGCCGCGCGGGATTCCGGACTGAGCTCGGCATGCTTCTCGCCGCGCAGAATTTCCGGTAGGTCTTCACGAATGGGCATGGACGCTTCTGGGCTCTCCGTGGGAAGGGTCGACGATGATGCGGCAAGCGGGTGGTTGGTCGCAACCCGCGCCGGTCCGGTGCGAAGCCCGTGCTAGACTGCCTCCTCGTGAAGATCTATACGCGGACCGGCGACGATGGATCGACCGGCCTGCTCGGCCCGGGACGCGTCCGCAAGTCGGCCCCGCGGGTCGAGGCCTACGGATCGGTCGACGAGCTCAACGCGAGTCTCGGCATGGCGCGCGCACTCGATCGCGAGCAATGGCTGGCCGAGTCTCTGGCGCCCGTTCAGGCCCAGCTCTTCCAGATCGGCGCCGAGCTGGCCGCCACGGCGCCGGCCATGCTGGGCCAGCTGCAGCGGCTGGATGACTCGGACGTCGCGTCTCTCGAGCAGTGGATCGATCGCCTCGAGCGCGACCTTCAAGCACTCACGCAATTCATCCTGCCGGGCGGCGGCCTCCTCGGAGCTCAGCTCCACGAGAGTCGTGCGGTATGCCGGCGGGCCGAGCGACGCGTCGTCGCGCTCGCGGAGATCGAGCCGGTCGAGCCGCGCCTGATTCGCTACCTCAACCGTCTCGGGGACCTGTTGTTCGTGATGGCGCGCTGGTGCAACCACCGCGAGGGAATTGCCGAGACTCCGTGGCACTCCGGCCACCGCGGCTGAGCGACTCTCGAGGACACGCTGGACATCGCTTCGGATCTGTGGAGATAATGCGGCCACGCCTTCCGAGGAGACCTGGGAACGGAGAGCCGAAAGGTTCCTGTTCGACCGACGCTCCACGCCGCGGGTGGATCCCCGCGCTGACCGATTCCATCGCTCGTGAGAATCCGGGCGAAGCGGTCGCGGCTCGATGCGAGCAGGCCGATGATCGTCCACCGGGCCTTGACGATTCCGCCGTGCTTCGAAACCTGCAACCTGGTCACGGCGAATGAGCGGAAGGTGTGGATCACTGCGTCACGGCGCGCGCACGATGCGCGTCCCATGGCGTACGCATCCCCAACTACGGAGCCCGCGCCGAATCGCGGGAGTGCCATGAGACCACGTCGTCGCCGTCCCCGAGGTCCTCGTCCCGTTCAAGGAGCGCCGCAAGGCTCCTCGCCCATGGCCGGCGCGCCCGCCCAGCAGGCGCCACGGCCGGGAGGCGGCCGCCGCCGCCGCCGCTCGCGGCGCAATCGGCCCAACAACAACGCTCCCGCGCCGTACGGCAGCAACAACAACAACAACGCGGGACCGGCGACGATGTCGGGCCGCCCGCCGCAGAGGCGGCGAGATCGCGGCCGGAACGGCGAGAAGCGTCGCGGGCTGGAGGTCTTGCGCGATCTGCAGCAGGCCGGTGTCGCTCTCGATCCCACCGAGCGTCTGATCCTCGAGCTGCCTCCGGGTCAGGGCTCGCCGCCCTACGGAGATCGGCTGACGGGCCGCGCCATCGATCTCATCGCCCCGATCGGACGAGGACAGCGCTGCCTGATCGTTTCGCCTCCCAAGGCCGGCAAGACCCGGATCCTGCAGGTCATCGCTTCCTCGGTCGCTTTCAATCACCCCGACGTCGGCATCTACGCGCTGCTGGTCGACGAGCGGCCCGAGGAAGTCACCGACTTCAAGCGCAACACGCCGGCCAACGTGATCGCGGCCTCGAGCGACATGAGCATCGAGGACCACATCGCGACGGCGGAGCACGCCATGGAGGTGGTGGCCACGCAGGTGCTCGAAGGCAAGGACGTGGTGCTGCTGCTGGATTCGATCACCCGTCTGGCGCGCGCCTACAACGCCGGGTCGGAGGGCAGCGGGCGGACGATGTCGGGGGGTCTCGACTCCAATGCGATGCAGGCGCCGCGGCAGATCTTCGGCGCCGCGCGCAAGATCGAGGATGGCGGCTCGCTGACCATCATCGGCACGGCGCTCGTCGACACCGGCTCGCGCATGGACCAGGTCATCTTCGAGGAGTTCAAAGGCACCGGGAACAGCGAGATCTTCCTGTCGCGCGAGCTGGCCGAGCGCCGCATCTACCCGGCCATCGACATTCCGAAGAGCGGCACGCGGAAGGAGGAAAAACTCTATCCTCCGGAGATCGTGCAGCGCATGCATCTGCTGCGCCGCGGTCTCGCCGGCATGGCGCCGATCGAGGCGATGACCAAGCTGCTCGAGCTGCTCACGCGCTGGAAGAGCAACGACGAGATCTTCTCGCTGCTGAAGGGCTGACGACGAGGAGGGGGCGATGGCCGAACGGCGTCTCTATCGATCGCGGCGCGACCGCAAGATCGCCGGAGTCTGCGGCGGCATGGCCCAGTACTGGGGAATCGATCCCGTCATCCCGCGTCTCATCTGGGTGGCCTTCGCCCTGGCCGCCGGAGCGGGGTTCCTGGCTTACCTCATCTGCTGGCTGGTGATTCCCAACGAACCTGCAGGACAGCCCGCGACCGGAAGCTGATCGGCGGCTTCAGGCTCTTTCGACGAATTCGCCCGTGCGAGTGTCGATCTTCACGCGGTTGCCGATCTCGATGTAGGGCGGCACCTTGATCTCGAATCCGGTCTCGAGGACCGCGGGCTTCGAGGTGTTCTGCACCGCGGCGCCCTTGATGTTGGGCGTGGTCTCCTTCACGGTGAGCTCCACGAACATCGGGACCTCGACGCCCACCACTCGGCCCTCGAAGTACATCGCCGTGAGCAGCATGCCCTCGATCAGGTAGTTCACCGCGTCACCGAGAACTTCCGCCGGCAGCGCGACCATCTCGTAGCTCTCGGTGTTCATGAAGTGGTAGTCGTCGCCCGCGCGGTAGCTGAACTGCAGGCTGTGCTCCTCCATGCGAGCGCGTTCGAGCTTGTCTTCCGACCGGAAGCGTTGCTCGGTGTTGCTGCCGGTCTCGATGTTCACGAGCCGGGTCTGCACCATGCCGCGCCAGTTGCCCGGGGTGACGTGCAGCACGTTCGTCACCCGGTGCGGCTTTCCGTTGTGCATGATGACCATGCCGACCTTGAGCTGGGTGGCGACGATCACGAGAGTCTCCCTAGGCCCTCCGAGAGGCCGGTTTCGAGGGGATGCGAGCGGGATGAACGCCGCGTGACCCGGCGGCGAAGCGGCGGAGCATTGTGCCCGACGACCCCTTCCGCGCGCAAACCCAGCACGCTCGAGCGTTCAGGAATGCCACGCCGCGCCTGGATTTCAGGATCTCGCAAGCCCCGTAGAAGTTTGGTCAAGACCGTCCGGCTCGGCGAATCGGCGACTGTCACCAGGCGTCGAAGGGGTCGCCGGCAGGCCACCAACCTAGCGAGCCTTTGTCCGGCATCACCCGCGGCGGGGTGCGTCTGGACCCGAGGCGTCAGACCTCGCGTCTGGTGCACCCTCACCGGGCCCGCTTAGGGCTCCGCGCCTACGGCTTGCCTACCGCCGCACGTGTCGCCAACTGCCGCGCCGGTGGTGGGGGCTCGATCGGGGCGCCCGGGGCCCGTTATTCTCTGGCCGCAATCCCGATCACGCTGCTCTCTCTCGGCTCCATTCTGGAGGTCCTTCGATCATGTCGCTCCGAGACCCCCACCTGGGCGCGACCCGGCTCCTCGTCGTCGTCATGGCCCTGGTGCTGTCCCCTCTGACCGCCGTCGCGGCGCCGAAGCCCAAGAAGGGCTCATCGGATGCCGCGCCCCCCGCCGCCGACAAGCCGTACGCGGATTGGAAGAAGGTCACCAAGGACGCCGAGGTGAAAAAGGGCTTCTTCACCTTGTACCAGAAGCGCGAGAACCTCTACGCCGAGATTCGGCCCGATCAGTTCGACAAGCCGGTGCTGGGCATCTGGAGCATCGCGCGAGGCATCGGCCGCGACTTCGTGCTCGGAGGTCTCTCGATCTTCAACGACCGCTTGCTCGAGTTCCACCGTTCCGGGGATCGGGTGCTGGTCCTCGACAAGAACACCCGCTTCGTGGCGCCGAGCGGCAGCGCGATCGAGAAGGCCAAGGACCTTTCGTTCGGCAACTCGGTCATCGCCTCGCTCAAGATCGAGAGCATCCACGACGAGAGCAAGGCCGTGCTGGTGGATCTCGCGCCGTTCCTGGTGAGCGACATCGCCGACATGGCCGAGTTCATGCGCTCGGGCTTCAACAACAAGCCGGTGCGATTCGACAAGGAGCGCTCCGCGATCACCAGCGCCAAGAGCTTCCCCGAGAACGTCGAGATCGAGGCGCTGCTCACCTACTCGCCCAACGATCGCCAGAACCTGAACCTCAACACCGTTCCCGACGATCGCTACATCGGCGTCACCCTGCACTACAGCTTCTCGAAGCTGCCCGAGACTCCGATGATGCCCCGGCTCGCGGATGACCGGACCGGGTACTTCCTGCAAGCGGTGAAGGACTTCAGCCGTGACGACCAGGAGCACTTCTGGCGCCGTTACGTGACTCGCTGGCGGCTGGAGAAGAAGGACTCGGCGGCGGCGCTGTCGGAGCCGGTGAAACCGATCGTCTTCTACATCGACCGCACGGTTCCCGAGCGCTATCGGTCCGCGGTCAAGAAGGGCGTGGAGCGCTGGCAGAAGGCTTTCGAGGCCGCCGGATTCAAGAACGCGATCATTGCCAAGGATGCGCCGGACGATCCCAACTACGATCCGGCCGACGTGCGCTATAGCACGATCCGCTGGATCACCTCGTCGGAGCCGTCATTCGGAGCCATCGGGCCTTCGCGCATCGATCCGCGGACCGGAGAGATCCTCGACGCCGACATCCTCTTCGAGGCGTCGATCGTGCAGCGGCGCTGGCGCATCTATCGCGACATGGTGGGCCCGACGGGCTCGGTCTTCGAGTCCCCCATGCTGCGGCAGGCGGAGACTCCGCTGCCGGCCGAGCTGCGCTGCGACGCGGCCGCGGGAGGCTCGGTCGGGATGACGCTCGCGCACCTGTCGGCGCAGATGGACGGCACGGCGGCTCCCGGCAGTCCCATTCGCGACGAGTTCGTCGAGCAGATGCTGGTCCACACGGTGCTCCACGAGGTCGGCCACACGCTCGGCCTCACGCACAACTTCCGCGCGAGCACGGCGACCCCGATGGACAAGTTGCACGACGTGTCGTGGACCCACGACAAGGGCATGATGGGCTCGGTGATGGACTACGCGACGCCGAACATCGCGCGCGACCGGGCCCGGCAGGCCGACTACTACGGCGACACGCCGGGAACCGCGGACATCTGGATGATCCGCTACGGCTATACGCCTTCCGGCGCCAAGGACTCCGACGCCGACTACGCGGTCGTTCGCGCGATCGCCGGCGAATCGAACCGGGCGGGCCACGAGTACACGCCGGATCCCGACACCTACGGGCCCGACGCGATCGATCCGCGCTCGAACATCTGGGACCTGGGCAGCGACCCGCTCTCGTTCGCCAAGGAGCGCGCGGCCTGGGTGGCGGATCTGTGGAAGAACGACGCGCTCGAGAGCCGCATCCTCGGCGCCGAAGGCGAGTACCCGGTGTTGCGCCGCGCCATGGATGGGCTGCTCGAGCAATACGGCATCGCGCTCAACCTCGGCGTGAAGTACATCGGCGGGCAGTTCCAGTCGCGGAACCACCGAGGACAGCCGGAAGCCGGCGATCCGCTGGTGCCCGTCGCCGCGGCGAAGCAGCGCGAAGCGCTGGCCTTCATCGCCGACCGCGGCTTCGCGGCCAACGCTTTCGCGGTCTCGCCCGCGCTCCTCAACCGGCTGGCGCCCGATCGCTGGTCGCACTGGGGCGTGGCCGACAACTTCGGCGTGTGGACCGGACCGCGGCTCGACTACAACCTCAACGACAAGGCGCTGGCGATCCAGACCGGCCTCCTCAACGCGCTGCTGTCGCCCAATCTCCTGGCGCGGCTGCGTGAAGCGGAGAACCGTTCCGCGGAGTCCTTCCGGATGAGCGACTACCTGGATCGCCTGACTCGTGCTTTGTGGGGCGAGGTCGGCGGTGGCAGCGCTGCCGGGATGAAGGCGCTCGACGGCCCGACCACCCGTCGCGAGGTGCAGCGCGCCTACGTGGACCGGCTGAGCCAGATGGTGGTGAGCCCGCCGCAAGGATTGCCGGACGACGCCCGTGCGCTGGCGCGGCTGCAGCTCACCCGGGTGGATGCCCGCGCGGCGCGGTCGCTGCAAGGCGAAGGGCCGATGGGCGATTACACACGCGCTCATCTGCTCGAGACGCGCGCGCGCATCAAGCGAGCTCTCGACGCGAGCCGTCAGGCGGACGTGACTCGCGCGGCCGGCGCGCCAGGGGGATCTGCGACGCCCTGAGCGGACGGCTCCGCAAGTGCTCAAAGCGAACGGCCCCGGGAGAGATCCCGGGGCCGTGTCGTCTGTTGCGAGGCGAGTCTAGAAGTCCTCGCCGCCGTAACCACCACCGCCACCACCAGGAGCCGCCGGCGACTTCTTCTTCTCCGGAATCTCGGTGATGAGCGCCTCGGTGGTCAGCAGGAGGCTCGCCACGCTCGCCGCGTTCTGCAGCGCGCTGCGCGACACCTTGGTCGGGTCGATGATGCCGGCCTTGAACATGTCGACGTATCTCTCCTTGTCGACGTCGTAGCCGGTGAACTTCTCCTCGCCCTTGTACTCCTTCACCTTCTCGACGATCACCGACCCCTCGAGGCCGGCGTTGTCGCACAGGGTGCGGAGCGGCTGCTCCATCGCCCGCTTGACGATGTTCACGCCCACCCGCTCTTCGGCCTCGAGCTCCTTCGACAACCGCTCGAGCGCTGGGATCGCCCGCAGGTAGGCCACGCCGCCACCCGGGACGATGCCTTCCTCGACCGCCGCGCGGGTCGCATGCAGGGCGTCCTCGACGCGAGCTTTCTTCTCCTTCATCTCGGTCTCGGTCGCGGCCCCCACGTTGATCACCGCCACGCCGCCCGCCAGCTTGGCCAGACGCTCCTGAAGCTTCTCGCGGTCGTAATCGGACGTGGTGTCGTCGATCTCCTTCTTGATCTGCGCGATCCGGCCCTGGATGTCGGCCTTCTTGCCAGCGCCCTCGACGATCGTGGTGTTCTCCTTGTCCACGACGATCCGCTTGGCACGGCCCAGGTCCTCGAGACGCACGTTTTCGAGCTTGATGCCCAGGTCCTCGGAGATGACCTTCCCGGCGGTGAGGACCGCGATGTCCTCCATCATGGCCTTGCGGCGGTCGCCGAAGCCCGGCGCCTTCACCGCGCACACGTTGAGCGTTCCGCGCAGCTTGTTGACCACCAGCGTGGCCAGCGCCTCGCCCTCGACGTCCTCAGCCACGATGACCATCGGCTTGGCGCGCTGGGCGATCTTCTCCAGCACCGGCAGCAGGTCCTTCATGCCGGAGAGCTTCTTCTCGTACAGGAGGATGTAGGCGTCTTCGAGGACCGCCTCCATGTTCTCCTTCTCGGTCACGAAGTAGGGCGAGATGTAGCCCTTGTCGAACTGCATGCCCTCGACGATGTCCTTGGTCGTGTCGATCGAGCGCGCTTCTTCGACGGTGATCGTGCCGTCCTTGCCGACCTGCTCCATGCACTCGGCGATGATCTTGCCGATCGAGCTGTCGCCGTTCGCGGAGATGGTCGCGACCTGCTCGATCTCCTTGTTGTCCTTCACGTCCTTGCTGAGCTTCTTCAGCTCCGCCACCACGACCTCGACCGCCTTGTCGATGCCACGCTTGATGTACATCGGCGAGGTGCCGGCGGTGACGTTCTTGAGGCCTTCGCGGAAGATGGACTCGGCCAGGACGGTCGCGGTGGTGGTGCCGTCGCCGGCCACGTCGGAGGTCTTCGAGGCGACTTCACGCACCATCTGGGCGCCCATGTTCTGATACGGCTCGTCGAGCTCGATCTCCTTGGCGACCGTCACGCCGTCCTTGGTGACGGTGGGCGAGCCCCACTTCTTGTCGAGGACCACGTTGCGGCCGCGAGGACCGAGCGTGACCTTCACTGCCCTCGCGAGCTGCTCGACCCCGGCGAGAATCTGCGCGCGGGCCTGCTCGCTGAACAACAACTGCTTCGCAGCCATATGACCTCCTTGGGTCTATCGTGACTCCCTTCGCTCGAGGAGCGCCGGGAAAGGTCTTGCCTACTTCTCCGACAGGATGCCGAGGACGTCGTCCTCGCGGAGAATCGTGTACTCGGTGCCGTCGATCTTGACGTCCGTGCCGCTGTACTTGCCGATGAGGATCCGGTCGCCCTTCTTCACGTCCATGGCGATGCGCTTCCCGTCCTCGGTCATGCGGCCAGGACCGACCGCCACGACCTCGCCCTCCTGAGGCTTCTCCTTCGCGGTGTCGGGAATGATGATCCCGCCCTTCTTCATCTCCTGCTCCTCCATGCGCCGAACCAGAATGCGGTCGGCAAGAGGTCGAACGTTCATGGCTACCTCCAATGAGCCCGGGATGGGCAAGTTGGAACGAAGGACTTGTCTCCGACGACAACGTCACTGAGCCGGCCTTCCGCGACCGGCCTCGGGCGAGCCAACCTAAGGCCCGGCCGTGAATGGGTCAACGGAACACTGGCCAAGACATTGCAAACTAAACACGTTATGGATTTTGAACGCCGCGCCGGCCACCTGCGATTGTGCCGAAATGGCAGAGCTGATTTGGCGGTCGACAAAGGGCTCCGCCAATGTGTCACTACGGGGATCGATTTGCAAGCTCGGATTGGCGGGCCCTCAAGACATCCCAGGGAGGTGGCCGATAACCAGCGAACCATGCCTGCCCAACCGGATCCATCGGAGCGCCCGGAAGATCTCGAGACCCGGCCCGAAGCCACGCCCTCTCTTCCCGGGAGGGCCGAGCGTCCGGAATGGCTGGTGGGCTCTGAGGACGTTCTCCAAGCCGATCGAGACCCCTCGGAGCCCACCCGTCCGACTCTCGCGGAAGCGCCCCCCTCCCAGCCCCGTCCTTTGCGGGTGATCGAAGGCGGCAAGGCTGGCCCGTCCAAGGGCTGGTCCGGAGCGTCGAGCAGCGTTCCCCGGCTCACGGTGGTCCCCACGGCGGCGCCTCCCGACATCGAGACCGAGGAGGGCGTGATGGCCGCCGACGTCGGACTCGACTCCGAGCTCCCGCTCGCCGACGAGGCGCCGCTCACGGCTCCCGCGCGATCGGAACCGGTCTTCCAGCCCCTCCAGGAGCCCTGGTATCTCGTGTGGGGCGAAGCGATCGCCACCCAGCGTCGCATCCAGGTCGGGTTGCTGGTCGTTGCCGCCGCGCTCTCGGCCTACTTCTTCTTGCCGCGGCCCGGCGAGACCGGCGCTTCGCTGGGCAGCATCCTTCGGCATCCCGAAACCTACGAAGGACGCACGGTCGCGGTCCGCGGCGAAGTGCTCGAGACCTTCGAGGTCGGCAGCGGCCGCGCGTTCCAGCTGCGTCAGGGTCGGGACGTCGTGGTGGTGTACAGCACGCTGCGCGAGCCTCGGCTGCATGACCGCGTCGAAGTCCGCGGCATCGTGAGCACCGGCTACCTCGACGGCAAGCCACGGGTCGCGATCT
The DNA here is from genome assembly GCA_035712145.1 of Candidatus Eisenbacteria bacterium. Classification (NCBI taxonomy): domain Bacteria; phylum Candidatus Eiseniibacteriota; species Candidatus Eiseniibacteriota bacterium. Next base: position 124,591 of record DASTBI010000158.1, read on the forward strand.
TCGAAGGCGCCGGGCCCTGAGGGGATCCGGTCAGGAGATCCGGTAGCGCTGGATCTTGCGGTAGAGCGTCCTCAGGCCGATTCCCAGAAGGGCCGCGGATCGTGGCTTGTCGAATCCGGTCTCCTTCAGGGTCGCTTCGATCAATCGGCGCTCGGCTTCCTCGAGCGACATGCCGACCGTCAACCGCATCTCCTTCGTCTGGCCATCGGCGTCCTTCCATCCGAGCGGAAGATCGGAGAGATCGAGGGTTCGCTTGCCGCGGGCGGAGACCACCATGCCTTCGAGCGCCGCGCGCAGCTCACGCACGTTCCCCGGCCACGGATGCCGGGCCAGGCGCTCGAGAAGCCCGCGCGTGAGCCCGCTCACCCGCCGGTGATGGTCCCGGCGGAGCTCGCGGAGGAAGAATTCCACGAGCAGCGGAATGTCCTCGAGCCGCTCGCGCAGCGGCGGCAGATGGATGACCACCACGCTCAGCCGCTGGTGGAGATCGCCGCGGAAGCGGCCGTCGCGCACTTCGCCTTCGAGATCGCGCCGTGCGCTCGAGATCACCCGCAGATCCAGCCGGCGCCGCTGCGTCGAGCCTTGACGCACCACGTCGCGATCGGCGAGGACCTGCAGCAGATGCACCTGGGCCGGCAACGGCATCTCATCGATGCCTTTCACGAACAGCGTGCCGGAATCCGCGCGCTCCAGGAGCCCGGGCTGGTCCTGGCCTCCCGGCGACTCCACGCCAAGCAACTCCGTGGCGAGAAGGTCATGGGGGACAGCCGCTGGGCTCACTTCCACGAAAGGGCCGTCGCGGCGCGGGCTCTGCTGATGGATGACGCGCGCCACGTGGCTCTTGCCCGTTCCGGCCTCGCCCTGGATCAGGACCGTCGATCGGGTCGGCGCCAGATGACGGATCTGCTCCAGCACGCGCCCCATCGCCGGCGAAGAAGCGATCAAGGCTTCGGAACCCGCCTGCCGATCGTGCGTCCTGTGCATCGCGAGCGGAGGCGCAGACGCTCAGCCGGCTAGGAAGGCCGACGCAGACGCTCGAGCGTTTCGAACACCCGATCGTTGCTCGGGATCTCGTCGAGATCTGCGCTGACGTCCCGGTAGGCGATCCGCCCTTCGCGGTCGATCAGGAAGAGCGCGCGCTCGGAGTAGAAACGGTCGGCGATCAGCATTCCGTAGTCGATCGACGTCTGGCGCGACAAGTCGGAGAGCAGCGGAAACGACAGGCCGAGATGCAGGGCGAAGGCCTGGTTGGCGTAGTAGCTGTCGACGCTGATCCCCAGCACTTCCGTATCGAGCGAATCGAAGCGCTCGAGATCCTTCTGGATCATCGGCAGCTGGTGCGAGCACACCGGCGAGAACGCGAGCGGGTAGAAGACGAGCAGGACGTTCTTCTTGCGACGGTATTCGGAGAGGGTCACGAATTGGCCGCCGGGTCCCTTGAGCCTGAATTCCGGAGCGACTTGTCCGACTTCCGTTGATGCCGTGGCCTGCATACCCACTCCTCGTTGCGGCTCGATCACCGTCCCGGGCTACTTGCCGCGCTTGGCGGTGAATTCGTCCCAGGTGACGCCACGTTCGAGATGTCCGTCGCCGATGTAGCGCAGGAGGAGCAGGAACTTGTCGGCCTCGATGTAGCCTGGAACGCTCACCAGATGCTCGCCATCCGACTTCAGGAACAGCGTCGTGGGATAGCTCGTGATCCGGAAGTGGCTGGCGAGCGTCCGCGACGTGTACGGCCGTCCTTCGTAACGGGCTCCTTCGGAGGCCTCCGCATCGAGCTTCACGGTGACAAACTTCTGGCTCAGGTAATCGCGGACGTCCTCACGCGAATACACATCGCGATGCATGCGCTTGCACCAGCCGCACCACTGCGTATAGACGTCGACGAGGACAGGGCGCTTGAGCTGCCGGGCCTGCTGCAGCCCTTCGTCCCAGCTCGTCCACGCGACGTTGTCCGGACCGGCCTGCAGGGTGGTCGCCGACGAGGCGAGGAGCAGGGCGGAGAGGAGCAGCGGCAGCTTCACGGTTCCTCCGGAGGGAGCGACGGCCAAGAAGTCTAGCACGAGACCCGCCAGAGCCCCCCCGGCGGCCGGCATTTGACGCGGCGTTGACGGGCTCAAGCGTCGTAGACGGTATGGCGCAACGTGGCGGCCGGAGCCGCAGGATCGAACCACACCCCGCACAATCGGGACGTGCCGAACTGCCCGGGATTGACCACGATGGTCCGTCCCAGGGCATCGCGATAGGAGGACGAGGTCCGAGGGGACTCGTGGATGTGGCCGGCCAGCACCAGAGGTGGCTGCCGCGCCTCGACGAACCTGCGGATCGCGCGCGAGCCCACGTGGCGTCCCGAGTGGATGACGTCGCAGCGCGTGCCGTGCGGCGGCGAATGCAGCACGAACACCGTGTCGTCCGCGGGAGCTCGCGTGGCCAGATCCTCCAGCGCCGCCGCGATGGTCGGCGTGCGCGTTTCGGGATCGAATCGGCACGGTGTCACGGCGCCGGTGCGGCTCGACCATCCGTCCAGCCGCGCGGGGGTTTCGAATTCGCCATCATCCCAGCGCTCCCAGTCCTTGATCGCGAACGGCGTGATCGGAACCCACGACAATCCTGCGACCGGCACGCCGCCGATCTCCACCACCCGTTCGTGGAGCACGTGCCATAGACGGCCATGGTGCGTTTCCAGTGACGGCATGTTGGCGGCCCAGTCGTCGTTGCCCATCAGCAGGAGCAGCTCGGTCTCGGGCGAGGCTTCGTGGAGGCGTCGCGCGAATTCCACCAGCGTCCCCTGCAGGAAAACCCGCTGATGCGCCACGCCTTCGGGGCCCGCGGCATGCTGGCAGAGGTCGCCCCCGATCAGCACCGCGCGAGGCGTGTGCGCGGCGACCAGCCCCACCAGTTGTTCGTAGAGCGCGCCCTGTCCATGGAGATCGGAAGTGAAGAACCACTGAGACACGAGGACCTCGAACCGTCGAAAGAGGATCGACTCTATCCGAGCGTTTTGCAGAGACGCAACAAGCGCGCCGGTTCAGAAAAGCTCTTGACCCGCGCGCAGAGCGCCACGGATACTTTTCGGCCTTCGCGCCTGGCGGGACGCCAGCCGCCTCTCTTCACGCACCGCAAAGGATCCCATGATGCGCATGCATTGCTCGCCGGCGGTCGTTCTGGCCCTGCTCGGCGCACTCGCGGCCGCACCCGCGAACTCGGCTCCCGCGAGCCCCGCAAAGACGACGTCCAAAGGCGCCGCGGCGGCGCCCAAGAATCTGCTCAAGAATCCCGGCTTCGAGGAGGGCATTCCCGAGCACCCGTGGATGGCGGCGGCATGGGACACGTTCCAGTCTGGCCTCCCCACCGTGTTCTTCGGACGCGACACGGCGCTCGCGCACAGCGGCCGCTGGGCGGTGAGCGTGGCGAATCTCAGCACCTACGTGCCGATGTTCCACAACTGGAGCCAGACGCTCGTCGTCGGTCGCGAGATGCACGGCAAGGACGTCACCTTCTCGGTGTGGACGCGCAGCAACGGGCTGCAGGGACGCGCCTACATCCTGGTGCAGGCCTACCGCGACACCGTGACCAAGATGGCGCGCACCTGGAAAGTCGATCGCGAGACCGCGCTCAGCCGTCTCAAGATGCAGAAGTCCGACGATCCGCTGGTGAACCTCGGCTGGGATCGCGAGTACTTCTCCGAGCCCGAGACGGATTGGGTGAAGCGCGAGGTGCGCATTTTCGTGCCGCCGACCGTGAACGTCCTGGTCGTGCGCTGCGGCCTGTTCGGAGTCGGCCAGGTGATGTTCGACGACGCGACACTCACGGCTTCTCCCGCGCGACCTCCGGAAGAGCTGCCGCTCAAGACCAACCTGCTCAGGGACCCCGGATTCGAGGAGAGCGGCGACGCATGGGAATACTCCATGCCTCCCTACGAGGGCTTGATGGTCGAGCGCGACACCACGGTGTTCCACAGTGGCCGTGGTTCGATGGCCATGGGCGGCGGCGAGCAGGGTCCGGTCTCGGCGCGCGCCGGCGTGTGCCAGGTGATCTCCAACCGCTCGCTGTCCGGAAAGCGGTTGCGTCTTTCAGGCTGGGTTCGCACGGACAGTCTGCTCGGGCAGGCGTACGTGAAGATCTACTGCTCCACCGTGGACGGTGACGTTCATGAGCCGACGCCCGCTCAGTTCGGCATGAACACGGACTGGACCAAGACGGTGATGGAGGTCGACGCGCCGCCCGGTACGTACATGGTGTGGGCATGGTTCCTCTACAACTGCCCGGCGTCCGGGAGGGTCTATTACGACGACACCTCGCTCGAGATTCTCGGGACCGCCGATTACATCACCAAGGGAACCGCTCCGCCCAAGGCCCTTCCGCTACCGGCTCGCTGACGCGGCCGCCGTCGTGAGGACTCGGGCGTTCCCTTGACAGCCCCTAGCTCCGGGCACATCTTGATCTTGCAGCCGGGCAGAAAGAACTCCTTGGCAGGGAGCTTTCGGACTCGATCCAAGGATCTCGTCGCTGCAGAGATCTTGTCGGAGACCCGTCGGAGCGGTTTCACGAGCGAGGTGCACCGCACGACAGGCTCGATGGCCGAGTGGATTGGGGGCTGCAAATCGGGGCGCGAGGACGCTTGCCCAAAGCGGTTCCCTCTCGCGTTCTCCCTCTGGAGGGATCCCCCCTCCGTCAATCCCCGCATCCCCTGCGGCCGGGTGGAAACGAAGCGACGTCGTGGGGTCTTGATGCCCGCAAAGCGGGGAATCTCACGCGGACTGCTCTAGAGCCAGCGCTGGCGCTTGAGATACCACCACGTCCCGCCGACCAGCAGGACGAGGAGCCCGAGCACGTAGACCTCGCCGTACTTCCATTGGTATGCCGGGAGCTGGAAGTTCATGCCGTAATAGCTCGTCACCACGGTGAGCGGAAGACCGAGCGTGGCGATGACGGTGAGCACCTTGATGACCTGATTGAGCCGGTTGGACACCACCGACACGTGCAGCTCCAGCAGCCCCGCGATCTCGTCGCGAAACGAGTCGAGGAGATCGTTGACCCTGGCCAGCCGGTCGTAGACGTCGCGCAGGTACGGCCGGACTGCGGGCGGAATCGGAGCGTATTCGTCGCGCGTCAGCGCCAGCACGGTGTCGCGCTCAGGACCGACGACGCGGCGCAGCGCGGCCATGCCCCGCTTCAACCGCAGAATGCGCGGATGGACTGCCCGGTCCGCGGCCCGAAAGACCAGATTCTCCAGCTCGTCGATCTCTTCCGAGATCTGGTCCATGATCGGCAGGTAGTGATCGACCAGCACGTCGAGCAGATGGTGAAGCATCCCGGCCGGGCCTCTCGCGAGCAGCCCCGGGCGTCGCGGAAGCAGCTCGTGCGCGGCGGCGATGGAGCGCGTGGAACCATCGTGGTACGTCACCAGGAAGTGCTCTCCCACCAGCAGGTCGATCTCGCGGAGGCTCACCTTGTCGTTGGATTCCCACCGCGCGGAATGAACGACCAGGTAGAGATAGGAGCCGTAGTCGTCGGCCTTGGGGCGGTTGATCTGCTGGACCATGTCCTCGATGGCGAGGGGATGGATCTGCAGCGGGGCGAGCAAGGCCTCGATGGTGGCGGGCTCCTCGCAGTCGAAGTCGAGCCACACCATCGCAGCGCCCGCCGTCGCGAGCCGCACGGCCTCGGCGGGATCCACGTTCGTCGCGCCGGAATCATCGGCGCGCCAAGCGCGGATCATTCCGCGGTTCCGAGCGCGGCGAGACGAAGCGCGATCTGGCAGGTGCGCGCGTGAATGCGCACCGTATCGGGCACGCGGCGCGCGTAGCCTCCGCCGAGCGTGACCACGGCGGGAATGGCGCGGCGGTGACATCCCTCGAGCACCAGCCGGTCTCGGGTCTCGAGCCCCTCGAAGCTGAGCTTCAGCGCGCCGAGCTGATCGTCCTCGAACGGATCGGCTCCCGCCTGGTAGAGCACGATGTCGGGCCGATGAGCCCACACGGATTCCAGCGCCTCGGCGAGCTGGCGGTTGAACTCCTGGTCGCCGGTTCCGTTCTCCAGCCCGATATCGAGGTCGCTCTTCTCTTTCACCGGATAGAGGTTCTCCTGATGGATGGAGAAGGTGAACACCGCGGGGTCGTCGCGAAACAGGTGCGCGGTTCCATTGCCTTGATGGAGATCGCAATCCACCACGGCCGCGCGCTCGATCAGACCGTCGCGCTGCAGCACCCGGACCGCGACCGCGAGGTCATTGATGTAGCAGAAACCGGAAGCGAGGGCGGCGAACGCATGATGGAAGCCGCCACCCAGGTTCACGCCGGCGCCGAGCCGCAGCGCTTCGCGAGCGGCGAGCGTGGTCCCTCCCGCCGCCAGGACGTAGGCGCGCACGATCTCGGCGGTCAGCGGAAGCTCCGAGCAGGCGGTGCGGGTGGTCCACCGCAGGGCCCTGAGATCGTCGAGGTACTCGCGCGTGTGCACCAGCTCGAGGTCGGCTTCGGGGGCTTCGGCGGGCTCGAGGATGTCTTCCTCGCGGACATCGCCGCTCTCGATCAGGCTGCGCCGCACCCAGGCGAATTTCTCCACCGGAAACACGTGGGGTCCGATGTCGCAGTGGTAGGCCGGCGAGTAGACGACGGCCCCATGGTTCGCCATGCGAGGCATGGTGCCACCCGGCTCCAGGCGGCGCAAAGGAGCGTGCCCGCGGGCCGCCGGCTCGGGTAGAATCCTCGATCCATCCATGCCTTCCGTCCTCGATTCCGACCTCGTGGCTTTTCGCTTCCTCCGTCACCAGCTGACCCGGCGTCGCCTCTCGCAGCTCGACCTCCGGCTGAAGATCGAGCTCGCGCTGCTGGCTGCACTGCTGATCGGCTTCGTGTTCTGGCAGGTGCGCGGCGCCTTCGCCACCGTGGCGGCACAGGGAGGGCAAACCGCCGTACTGGCCGCGCTGACCATCACATGGCTGGTCATGGCCACGATTGCCGGAGTGTCCGTGGCGGTCCGGCACGCCCGCCGTCTGCGGTCGGGTCCGCCAGGCCCGGCCTGGCTGTCCGTGCCGGCGAGCGAGCGGGCGCTCGGGAGGCATCTCGCCTGGGACTCGGGCTTGGCGGCCGGATGGATCGTCGTGCCAGCCGTCGGAGTCTGGAGCGCCGCCTGGGGCTACGTGCACTGGGGGTGGTCGGTGGGTCTCGTCCCGCTCCTGGCGCTGGCCCTCCTCGCCGCGTGCTGGGCGGGAGGATGGGCCGGCGAGCGCGCGGCGGTCCTCGGAGCGCGCAACCGGTCGGTTCCGAGCACGCTCGCGGCGGTGCTCGCGGAGGCCGGAACCGCGACACGCGCTCGGCGCCGGTCCCCCGCGCGGTGGACTTCGCTCCCGGCATGGACGGCGCTCTCGCTGAAGGATCTGCGCGTCACGATGCGCGTGGGAAGCGTCCGGCGCCACCTCCTCACCTGGCTCCTCTTCTGGACGTTGTCCGCGTTCGCGTGGCGAATCCCCTCCCCGCCGCACATGACCGACCTCGACTGGGTCGCCGCCTTCATCCTGGCGCTGCTGGGATCGGCGGCGCTCGGCGAATGGCTGGTGTCGCTCTCCGGCCTGGATCCATTCCAGACGCTTCGCAGCCTGCCGGTCGGTGTCGCGCAGGTGTGGAGCGCGCGCTTCGCGCTGGCGGTGGTGGCGACTGCGGGCCTTCTGACCATCCACGCCATCGGCGCCTCGCATCTCTCGCCGCATGCGCTCCGCCTGTTCCTCGCATGGATCGCGGGCGCGACGCTGGCCATCGCGGCGCTCGCCGTGAACTACGGGGTCACGCTGTTCCCGAGAGCCGATGTCGCGCAACGTCTCCTGGGACTCTCGCTCGGGCTGGCGGTGGCGGCGAGCATCATGATCCCGCTGCTGGGCTGGATCGTGCTCCTTTCGGCGGTGCTTCACTCCGCGCGCCGGCTGCCGCACTGGTCGAGACTCGAGGAGGTCTGATGCTCGCGATTCGCGATGTCACCCGGCGCTATGGAGACCTGGTCGCGCTCCACCAGGTCTCTTTCGACGTCCATCCCGGCGAGGTCGTCGGGTTGCTCGGCGCCAACGGAGCGGGCAAGAGCACGCTGCTCAGAACGGCCGCGGGTCTTCAACCTCCCGATCAAGGTCTCGTGGAGGTCGAAGGGATCGACGTCTGGAACGAACCCCAGGAGGCGAAGCGCCGCCTGGGCTATGCCGCGGAGGAACCCAGTTTCTATGAAGAGCTGTCGGCGGACGAATACCTCGCTTTCATCGCCATGCTGCGCAAGCTCGATCCGAGCGCCGCTCGGCGCCGCGCGCACGAGCTCCTCGACCGTCTCGGACTCAAGGGACGAATCGACGAGCCCGTTCATCAGTTCTCGCATGGCATGCGCAAGAAGCTGTCGTTCGTGGCCGCCGTGCTCCATCGCCCCGCCGTCCTCCTGTGCGACGAAGCGCTCGACGGATTCGATGCCGCCGGAGCTCTCGAGGCCAAGGCCGAGCTCCGTGCTCTGGCGGCCGACCGCGCCGCGGTGCTGTTCTCCAGCCACGTCACCGAGACCATCGAGCGGCTCTGCGACCGCGCGGTCCTGCTCCACGCCGGCCGCGTGGCCCGCCAGCTCCCCCGCGCCGCGTGGGGCGACCCCGCGCCCGGGCCTTCTCCGCTGGAGCGGGAATTCCTCGCCGTGGCGGGAGTGGAGCGCTGAGATGACCCTACGAACGTTGCTTCTTCTTGCTCAGGGAGTCCTGCTGGTCGTGGGCGCGGCGTCCGCGGCGGGGCGAGTCGACGACATGATGGCCCGCGCCAGCACCCCCGCCGAGCTGCGCGCCACGCTGCTCGATTTCGCCCGCACGGCCCCCGACTCCGCGAAGGAGGACAAGGGCCAGGCACTCCTGCAGGCCGGCTGGAGCTACCATGAGGCCGGCCGCGCGGACAGCGCCCTGATCTGCTTCGACCGCGCCGTCGCCATCCGCGGGAGCCACGCGGACCGCGACGCCTTCGTGGATGCGCTCTTTGACCGCTCGAACACGGGCGACGCCGCCCGCGCGCTCGAAGTGCTCGGGCCTCGGCTCGTGATGGCCAAGAAGACCTCGGAGCGCGACATCGCGCAAACTCGCGGCCGCCAGGGCTGGGCTCACTACCTGATGAGCCGCGGCGATTCCGCGCTGAGAATCCTGCGAACGCACCAGCGACTGCTGCTCGATCCAGCCACGCCGCGCCATCGCGACTGGCGCTATCGCCTCGGATTGGTCGAGCTGGAGCACGGAGACGCGGCCAAGAGCATCGAGGCGATCTATCCGCTCTCGATCGAGTCGCGTTTCACGGATCGCGACGTGATGAGCATCCTGCGCGATGCCAGCCGCAAGATCCCGCAGTCCGACGGATTCGCCGACCGGCTGAAGCAGGAGCTCAACCGGAACGACGAACTGGACCGGAAGGCCATCGAAGAATTCCGCGGCAAGCGGATCACCTTCACGGCGGCCGACGGCGTCACCATCGGCGCCATCGTCGTGCCCTCGATGCGCCGCCCGGCGCGCGCGGCGGTCGTGCTGATGGACCCGGACGAGCTGCCCGAAGCCTACGACAGTCTCGCCACGGGCATGTCCGCCGCGGGTTACTCGATCATCCTGGTGGAGCCGCGCGGCTCCGGCTGGTCGGTGTCTCCCGAATGCCCGCTGCCGAGTCTCTGGCGCGGCCGGGAGGACGAGATGCGGAGCAAGCTGGCGAGAGATGCGCTCCCCGCACTGCGCGCACTCTCGGCCAAGGCTCCCGCCGATACGTCGGCCTACGTCGTCATCGGAGCGATGGGCTCGTCCAGCGCCGCGGCCGACGCGGCCAGCCGGGAGCGCCGGGTGCGGGGGCTGGTCCTCTTGTCCCCGACCCCGTCGCCGGTGGAAGTGGGACCGATGCGCGCCAGGCTCGCCCAGTCGGCCGTTCCCGTGTTCTTCGAGGTGCCGGTGATGGATCACGCCACCGGCCCCACGGCCCAGACCCTCTACGAGGGTCTCGATCCACGCACATCACGCATCGCCGAGTCCGAGATCGTCGGCTCGTCGGCCAAGATCTTCCGTTACGACCGCACCGCGCTGCCGCGCCTCTTGACGTGGCTCAACGACAGATGGAAGCGTCCCGCGCCGCCTTCCTCCAAGCGCAAGAGCTGAAGTCGCGCGCCGACGCGGCGCTCGATCATGCGGAACCGCGACGGCGGGCCGCCGGCTTCTGCGCGAGCGCGAACGACAGACTTTCGAGCTCCACCGTCATGTCGACGTTGCGGAGCGCGACATGGGAGGGCACGAACAGCTTGCGCGGCGCGAAGTTCAGGATGCCTCTCACACCGACCGCGACCAGCTGATCGGCAACCTCCTGCGCCGCACGGACAGGCGTGGCGATCACGCCCATGTCCACGCGTTGCTCGGACGCCACCGTCGCGATGTCGTTCGTGTCGCGGATGACCAGATCGCCGATCCGCTGGCCCACGCGCTGGGGGTCGCGGTCGAAGACCGCGACCACGTCGAATCCCTGCTTCGCGAAGCCTCGATACGCGAGCAGCGCCGTGCCGACGTTGCCGGCGCCCACGATCGCCACGCGCCAGCGGCGATCGAGGCCGAGGATGCCGCGGATTTCCTCGCGCAGATGGGCGACGTTGTAGCCCAGACCGCGTCGGCCGAACGAGCCGAAGCACGAGAGGTCCTTGCGCACCTGGGCGGAGGTGATTCCTTCGCGCTCGGCCAGGCGATGCGACGAGATCAGGCGCTTGCCTTCCGCTTCGACCTCTTCGAGCACTCGGTAGTAATGCGAGAGGCGGCGCACCGTGGATTGGGAGATGCGAGCCAGCCGCGCTCGCGGGGTCCCCTCTCCTCGGCGTGTGAACCTTTTCACAAAGTGGCTCGGTTCTGGATCGCGAAGGCGACCGGATCGGTCAGGACTCGGCGTCGTCCGCTTCCGCAGGCTCGGCGCCGTTGGTGGTCGCGCCGTCCGCCGGGGCATCGGCGCTTCCGCCCACGGCGACCGCCTCCTCGCTGACCACGCGGGTCACGCCGGCCACGGCGTCGGGCAGCAGCTCGCCCTCGCCCGCCGGCGCCAGATTGACGAGCCGCACGCCCTGGGTGTTGCGGCCCATGACCGAGATGCCTTGCACCGGCATGCGAATGAGCTGGCCCTGCCGGGTGATGATCATGAGCTCGTCACCGTCGACCACTTCCTTCACGGCGACGACGTGGCCGTTCCGATCCGTGGTCTTGATGGTGATGATGCCCTTCCCGCCGCGGTGCGACACCCGGTACTCGGAGATCTCGCTGCGCTTGCCGTAGCCGTTCTCGGTCACGGTCAGCAGCGTCGCCTGCCGCTTGACGCCGACCATGCCGACGACTTCGTCCTCGGCGTCGTCGAGCGTCACCGCTTTGACGCCATAGGCAGTCCGTCCCATGGCTCGCACTTCCTTCTCGTGGAAGCGTATGGCGAGGCCTTTCCTCTTCGCCAGGATGATGTCCTGGCTGCCGTCGGTGATCATCGCCTCGAAGAGGGCGTCGCCCTCCTCCAGCAGCACCGCGTTGATGCCTCCACGGCGCGGATTGCCATAGGCCGACAGCACCGTCTTCTTGATCAGCCCCTTGCGGGTCGCGCACACCAGGAAGTGCTGGTCGTCGAACTCCTTGACCGCGACCACGGCCTGCACGCGCTCCTCGCGCGACAGGCCTTCCAGATGGTTGACCAGCGGGCGCCCACGCGCCATCCGGCCCGCCTGCTCGATCTCGTGGACCTTGAGCCAGTAGCAGCGTCCTCGATCGGTGAGGAACAGCAGGTAGCTGTGGGTGCCGGCGACGAACAGATGCTCGATGTAATCCTCTTCCTTCGTGCGCGCGCCGATGACGCCCTTGCCGCCGCGGCGCTGCGAGCGATAGGAGGAGATCTCCTGACGCTTGACGTATCCGGCGTGGGAGATCGTGATGACCATGTCCTTCCGCTCGATCGTGTCTTCGTACTGGATATCGCCGACCTCGGCGACGACTTCCGTCCGCCGGTCGTCGCCGTACTTCTCCCGCAGGCGCGCGACCTCGTCCTTGATGATGGCGAGGATCTTCTTGGGATTGGCCAGGATGCTGCGCAGCGTCTCGATGAGCTGGATGACCTCGAGGTACTCCTGCTCGACCTTGCTCCGCTCGAGCGCCGTGAGACGCGAGAGCCGCATCTCGAGAATCGCGTTGGCCTGGATCTCCGAGAGCTTGAACGTGCTCATGAGACCGGTGCGCGCGGTCTCCACGTCCTTGGATTTGCGGATCAGAGCGATCACCTCATCGAGGTGATCGAGCGCGATCTTGAGTCCTTCGAGGATGTGGGCGCGCCGCTCGGCTTCGGCGAGATCGAACTCGGTGCGCCGCCGAACCACTTCCTGGCGGTGGCGGATGTACTGTTCGACGAGCTGCTTGAGATTCAGGATCTGAGGCCGGTTGTCGACCAGCGCCAGCATGATGGCGCCGAAGGTGCTCTGCAGCGGGGAGTGGACGAAGAGCTGATTGAGGACGACCTTGGGATTGGCGTCCTTCTTGAGCTCGATCACGATGCGCATGCCGTCGCGGTCGGATTCGTCGCGCAGGTCGCTGATGCCGGAGACGCGGCCGTCCTTCACCAGATCGGCAATCTTCTCGAGCAGCGAGGATTTGTTGACCTGGAACGGGATCTCGGTGGCGACCAGACTCATTCGCCCGGCCTTGCCCTCCTCCACCTGGACCTTTGCCCGCATCTTGATCAGCCCGCGCCCGTTCAGGTAGCAGTCGCGGATGCCCTGCGTGCCGTTGATGATGCCGCCGGTCGGAAAGTCCGGGCCGCGGACGATCTTGAGGAGATCGGCGATCTCGCACTCCGGCTGGTCGATGACGTGGACGATCGCGTCGCAGATCTCACGCAGATTGTGCGGCGGCACTTCCGTGGCCATTCCGACGGCGATTCCCGAGCAGCCGTTCACCAGCAGGTTCGGGAGCACGCTCGGCAGCACCACCGGCTCTTCGCGCGTCTCGTCGTAGTTGGGACGGAAGTCGACGGTGTTCTTCTCGAGATCCGCCAGCATCTCCGCCGCCAGCGGGGTGAGCCGCGCTTCCGTGTATCGCATCGCGGCGGGCGCGTCTCCGTCGATCGAGCCGAAGTTCCCCTGGCCGTCCACCAGCGGATAGCGCATGACCCACTCCTGGGCCAGACGCACCAGGGTGGGATAGACGACCTGCTCGCCGTGCGGATGGTAATTGCCCGAGGTGTCACCCGCGATCTTCGCGCACTTTCGGAAGCCACGACCGGGCTGCAGATTCAGGTCGTTCATGGCCACCAGGATGCGGCGCTGAGACGGCTTGAGGCCGTCACGGACGTCCGGGAGCGCGCGCGAGACGATCACCGACATCGAGTAATCGATGTAGCTGGTCTTCATCTCGGATTCGATCGTGACGTTCACGACCCTGCTGCGATCGTTGAGCGGCATGCGTACGTCCTATGCGGGTCCGGTGGTCTCGAGGCGCCTCGGGGAGGCGCCTGCTTCCGTCGTCGGCGGTCCCTGTCCGACGGCGGTCAAATATCCAGATTGCGCACGAAGAGCGCGTTCTCTTCGATGAACTGCCGGCGTGGCTCGACCTGCTCGCCCATGAGAATGGTGAAGATGCGATCCGCTTCCACGCCGTCCTCGTTGGAGACTCGCAGCAACGTGCGCGTCTCGGGGTCCATCGTGGTCTTCCACAGCTGATCGGGGTTCATCTCGCCCAGGCCCTTGTAGCGCTGGACCATCACGTTCTTCTTCCCGATGCGGGCCATGGCTTCGTCACGCTCCTTGTCGTTGTAGCAGTACACCTCCTCCTTGCCGCTCTTCACCATGTACAGCGGCGGCTGGGCGATGTAGACGTGCCCGGCATCGACGAGCTTGGTGAACTCGCGAAAGAAGAAGGTCAGCAACAGCGTGCGGATGTGCGAGCCGTCGACGTCGGCGTCGGTCATGATGATGAGCTTGTGATAGCGCAGCTTGGCCACGTCGAAGTCGTCCTTCACGCCGGTCCCGAGGGCGGTGATCAGGTTGCGGATCTCCTCGTTGCTGAGGATCTTGTCGACTCGGGCCTTCTCGACGTTCAGGATCTTGCCGCGGATCGGCATGATGGCCTGGAAGCGGCGATCTCTCCCCTGCTTCGCGGTTCCTCCCGCGGAGTCGCCCTCGACGATGAACAGCTCGCAGTCCTTGGGATCGTCCCAGGCGCAGTCGGCCAGCTTGCCGGGCAGCGAGCCGCCGTCGAGGATGCTCTTGCGCCGCGCCAGCTCCCGCGCCTTGCGCGCCGCTTCCCGGGCGCGCGCCGCGGCGAGCATCTTGTCCACGATCTTGCGCGCGACCGAGGGATTCTCCTCGAAGAACTCCCGCAGCCCTTCGCCGACGATGCTCTCGACGATGCCCTTGACCTCGCTGTTGCCGAGCTTGGTCTTGGTCTGCCCTTCGAACTGCGGGTTCGGCAGCTTCACCGAGATCACCGCCGTCAGGCCCTCGCGCACGTCCTCTCCCGCTACCGAGACTTTCTGGTTGCGCGATAGTCCTTCGCGGTCCGCGTAGTTGGTGAGCGTTCGGGTCAGCGCGGAGCGGAAGCCGATCAGGTGCGTGCCGCCCTCGATCGTGTTGATGTTGTTGACGAACGAATGCATGGACTCGGTATAGCTGTCGTTGTACTGGAAGGCGATCTCCACCGACACCGCGTCGCGATCGCGTCCGAAGGACACCGGTCGCGCGTGGAGCGCATCCTTGTTCTGGTTGAGGTACTTCACGAACTCGACGATGCCGCCTTTGTAGAGATAGTTGGTGCTCTTCTTGGCGCGCTCGTCGGACAGCGTGATGGAGAGCCCGCTGTTGAGGAACGCCAGCTCCCGAAGACGCGCGGCGAGCGTGTCCCAGTGGAACGTGGTCTCCTCGAAGATGTCGGCATCCGGCTTGAATCGCGTGGTGGTTCCCGATCCATGCTTGACCGATCCGGACGGCGCCGCGCCGCTCGACATCGCCGCGGTTGGCTTGCCGCGCTCATAGCGCTGCCGATAGACCTTGCCGTCCTTCAGAACCTCGACCTCGCACCACTCGGAGAGGGCGTTCACCACGGAGACGCCGACTCCGTGCAGACCACCGGATACGCGATAGGTCTTGTTGTCGAACTTGCCGCCGGCATGGAGGGTCGTCATCACGACCTCGAGCGCGGGCTTCTTGGTGGCCTGATGCATGTCCACCGGAATGCCGCGTCCATTGTCGTGGACCGCGACGCTGCCATCGGTCTGGAGCGCGACCTCGATCTCGGTGCAGAAGCCGGCCAGGGCCTCGTCCACGGAGTTGTCCACGACTTCGTAGACCAGATGGTGCAGACCGCGCACACCGACGTCACCGATGTACATGGCGGGGCGCTTGCGGACCGCTTCCAGGCCCTCGAGGACCTGGATGCTCGTCGCGTCGTAGTGATGACCCTTCGCGTCAGCCGTCAACGTGGCTTCTCCTTCTTTCGTGTTCACCGCTGGATCCCTCCGCGGGTCGTGATGAAACGCAGGCCCCGGACATGAGGTCCGAGGCGCCGCTGCAGCTCCTTCAGGAACCGGCGCTTCAGGAACTCGAGCTCGCAGGCCCACGCCGATCCTTCGACCTCGACCTGCAACACTCCTTCGTGGAACCCGGCCGGCCTGGTCCTGCGCGCGATGCGTGGACCGACGATCTCGGGCCACGACTCCATGGCCCGCCAACCCACGATGCCTCGTTCGAGACCGAGATCACGGAGCAGGCGAGGGACGATGGCTCCGGTCGTATCCACGCTCAGCCCGCGTCGGGCAGCCGCAGGGGCATGATCAGGCAGAGCAGATCCTCGTCGGTTTGCGGAAGGCCGGACACCGGCTCCACCACCCCTGCCCCCAAAGCCGTCCCCAGTCGCAGCACGACCTTCTCGCTCTGGATGCTCTTGAGCATCTCGATCAGGTAGGTCGCGTTGTAGCCGATCTCCATGGCTTCTCCCCGGTAGTCCGCACCGACCTCGTGCCTTCCGGAGCCGAGCTCGGTGGCCGAGGAGACGCCCAGCTTTCCGTCGACCAGGGAGAAGCGCACCTGGCGCGTGACGTTGTCGGCGTGGGAAGCGACGATGTCGACCGCCGCCAGCAGCTCGTCACGGCTGACCGTCACCTCGCGAGGGTTGCTCTTCGGAATGACCTGCTCGTAATTCGGGTACGGTCCCTGGAGAAGTCGCACCAGGACCTGCACCCTGTAGTCTCCGACCTGCGCGGCGAACGCGGCTTGATTGCGCGATCCGGCGATCTCCACCTCGACCGGGCTGGTGGCTTCTTCCGCCGTCCGGCTCAGCGTCGCCAGCGCCCGGCTGGGGACGATCACGCCGTCCTTGGTGAGGCCCGAGAATGTGCCCTTGCGGGTGGCGCGCGCCAGACGGTGACCATCGGTGGCCACCAGCGTCATCTGGCGGTCGTTTCCGTGGAGGAGGACGCCCGAAAGCTGCGGACGTGAGGCGTCGCTCGATGCGGCGTACCCCGTGCGGGAGACGAGGCGCGCGAGCGCTTCACCCTCGATCGAGATTCGCGTCTCGGCCTTCATGTCGGGCACGCGCGGAAAGTCGGACGCATCCTGGGTCGGAAAGCTCGACCACCCTTTTCCGTCGCCATAGCGTGTTTCGACCTGCTGACCCGACAGCGCGAGCTGAACCTCTCCGCGGGGCATCTTGCGAACCACTTCGTGAAAGTGACGCGCCGAGACCGCTGCTCTGCCGGGTGTCTTCACCGAGCACGGAACGGAAACGGCGGTCGTCAGCTCGAGATCGGTGCCCGTGACGCGGAGAATGTTCTTCTCCGCTTCGAGCAGCAGACACGAGAGCAGGGGCATCGGACTCTTGGCTGAAATCGAGGCCATCGCCTTGCCGACCGCGAAAGCCAGATCGCCCTGCTGAATCGTGAGATCCATCCGATCGCTCCAATGCTTTAAGTCGTTGTGCGGAAACGAGATTCGTGGTGGGTTCCGCGAGGCCGGAAATGTTCCTCTCGGCTCCTTCGAACGGTCACGGTGGCATCATATGGACCACTCGATGGTGCTGCAAGGACTTTCAGTGCCTCAAACCTGCCTGTAAATTATTGGTGTGTAATAAGAAAGAAGATCGTAACCGTAGGGCCGGTGGAGGTTGTCGAGAACCCCGGGCGCGTAGCTGTAAGAGGCTGCATCACAAGAGCTTGAGATCCGGCAGGCGATTGGGGATGGAAGGCTTCCTCGATCACATCATTCTCCATCTCGTGGAGAACGCCTTTTCCCTCCCCAAACCGCCACCGGTTCTCAACACCTCTTCACGCTTCCAACGTGGAAATCAGACCGTTGAGCTTGTCGCTGAACACCGGATCGGCGTTCAGTCGCTCCGCGACGCGCTCGCAGGCGTAGATCACCGTCGTGTGGTCACGGCCACCGAACAGCGCACCCACTTCCGTGAGCGAGAGCTCGGTGAACTGTCGCAGCAGATACATCGCGACCTGACGAGGCTGCACCACGGAGTGCGTTCGACGGCGACCGCACAACGCGTCCGGTCGAACGCCATACGCCTCCGACACCGTCGTGAGGATTCTCTCCGGCGCGAGTTGGTCGGGCTCAGGATGAACGTAATGCTCCAGGATGTCCTCCACCATCGAGACCGTGATCTCCTGGTGCATCAATGAGCCCAGAGCCAGAACACGCACCAGGCAGCCTTCCAGATCGCGGATGTTGTTGCGGATCCGATCGGCGAGCAGCAGAAGCACGTCGTCCGCGAGGCGGATGCCGTCCCCTTCCTCCTCACAGCGCTTGCGCAGGATCGCGAGGCGCGTCTCCAGATCGGGATGCTTGATGTCGGTGACGAGTCCCTGATTGAAACGCGAGATGAGGCGCTCCTCCAGCTTGGGAATGTCCTTCGGAGGCTTGTCCGCGGTCACCACGATCTGCTTGTGAGCATCGCGCAGGGCATTGAACGTGTAAAAAAACTCTTCCTGGGTGCTCTCCTTGCCAGCCAGGAACTGCACGTCGTCGATCAGCAGCAGATCGACATTGCGGTACTTGTTCCGGAACGCGAGGGTCTGCGCGTGCTGGATGGCGTAGATCATCTCGTTCGTGAACCGCTCCGCGGAGACGTAGTTCACGCGCGCATCCGGGCGCGCGCCCACCACCGCATGTCCGATGGCGTGCAGCAAATGGGTCTTTCCGAGGCCAGAGCCGCCAAAGATGAAGAGCGGGTTGTAGGCACGCCCCGGTCGCTCGGCGACCGCGCGGCAGGCGGCATGGGTGAACTGGTTGCTGCTTCCGACCACGAAGTTCGAGAACGTATAACGGGGATGGAGAAGGCTGTCCCCCGCAGCGCTCGGACCCGGGCGGGTCGCGTATGACTTGAGCTCTGCGGCCGGGCGACGGGTCGGCGAAGTGCTCTGAGTGCAGGTTTCGGGCGTCGACAGGCGGATCTCGAGGTCTTGGCCCATGACGTCGGCGACGACTTCGCGAAGAGCCGGAAGATGGTGCTGGTGAAGCCAGTCGACGAAAAAGCTGTTCGGAACTTCGAGTTCAACCGCGTGGGGGCCCAGGCGGATGGGCTGGATCGGCTTGAACCAGGTGTCGAAGGTCTGTTGACTGCCGAGGCGGCTTTGAACCGCGCCTAGAATTTCTCCCCAGAGTCGACTCGTATCCTCCAGTTGCGTGGACTGAGAGGCCATGTCGTCAGCGATCCTTGCTTGAAGGGTCTCTGTGTTTCCCCGTCCGATCTGGGCCGCGCGTCGTTCCCTTGGGCACCGGCCGTACGGGAGAGTCGATGTGTGAAAGCAGGGGTGGGACTTACTCACAGACGTTGTGAACGGCGCAAACGCTGACACCACAAACATTTGATCCCGGTTCGACCTCCTTTCTTCCACCGCTTCTCAACAATCCGTGGGGAGAGGCGAATGGACTGGGAGCACGACTCGTCCACAGGGGTCGGCGAGCCGACTCATCTTCAATCTAATCAAGTGCTTGGAGGGTTATCGAGCCTCACCCCCGGTAGCCTGGTTCCCGAGGTCTGCGAGGAGCGGGGAAGCTATCATCCGGCGAGGGGACCTTCAAGCAACCTTTTCGGAGAACGCGATGTGCCACAACGTCTTGTGCGAGCGTCGAATGGCTCTCAGGCACGGACGTGCGTGCCCGCGCGTTCAGTCTCCGTGCCGTTCCATGGGCTGCACCTAAAACGGTAAGTTGACGCCAGTTACGAACGAGAAGTCGTCGTTCAGATCGTCTCCAGCGCGTAACTGAATCTCACCGATGAGCTTGATCTCCTGGGAGAGCTTGAACTCGGATCCGAAACGGAAGGGGACCGAGAAGTCGCTGTCCTGGTTGTCGCCGAGGTCCACGTTGCTGAAGAACATCCCGACACTGCCGTAGGGCGTGATCCCTCCGCCGCTTCCCATGGGGAACGTCTTGCTGGCCACGACCGACGGCCCCAGCGAGAGGATGCTGATTCCGTCCCCCGTCTCGACCCCGAGGGCGCCGCCGGCGCTGAGATCGAGCATGCCTCCCTTGGAGATCAGAAACTTCAGGTCGCCGCCGATGCGAAGCGTTGTCTGATCCTCGCTCCCGACCTCGATCCGATTCAGGCCGCCCTGGAACCCGAAGTCCACGTTTGGGTAGAAGCTCAGGCGGAGCTGGGAGACCAATCCGAACAAGCTCTCGCTGGCGTGGACGTATGCGCCGAAAACGTGGCCACCGGCGGGCACCGTCTCGGCCCCGGTGAATTGACCGAAGACCTGCGCGCGCGCCGTCGCGGGAATCAGCAACAACGCCGCGAACAGCGCCTTTGACCAGAGTCCCTTCACGTTGAGCCTCCCTTTGTGCTTTGGCCCGATCGCCGGGGCCAACGTCGCAATCGTGGAAAACAGGGTCAAGCGGAAAAGCCGGAATCTGCCGGGGCCGCCCGTCAACGGGAGGCGTCGTAGAAGAGCGACCGCCAGCCCGAGCGCTCGCGGAAGCCGAGGCGATGATAGAGGGACAGCGCCGGAGCGTTGTTCAGGTTCACGAAGAGACAGACGGCCCGACAACGGTCCAGGAGCCGGCGGCTGAGCTCCGCGAGGCCGAGCGTGGCGAACCCCTTGCGCCGGCGCTCCCGCGGAGTGAAGACGCCGGAAACCTGCGCGGCGTCGGCGGTCATGGCGCTCACGCTCGCGCGAAACCGCAGGCCTTCCTCGTCCTTCCACAGATACGTGTGCCCATCCCGCGCCTCCTCCTCGACGCGCCGCCTGTAGCTCGCGGCATCCGTCCGCCGGGGATCCTCCTCGAGCTCTTCGGCGCGCAGATCCGCGCCGGTCTCGTACAGGAGCGGCACGTCTTCGACGCGGGCGGGAGCGAGGTCCTGGAGCCGCTCGAAGTGGGGGAGCTCGCCACGCTCGACGGCCATGTACACCTGGGCCCGGTCGAGCCTCGGAGTCAGTCCCGATGGCTCGAAGCGCTGGAGAAAGGCCTTCACGGAGTGGCTGGGTCCGATGACCTGGAAGCGGCGGGGCAGGGATGACAGGCGAGAGCGCGCCTGGTCGCCCAGGAGCCGCAACGCCTCCTCGTCGTCTCCGATCGGAAGCACCGCCCCGGAGCTCCCGCCGAGGTGGAGGAGTCCGACGATGTGCTTGTCGCGACGGGCGACCCAGTATTCGTCGCGCGGCTGTCCCAGCGCGTCGCGCAGGACCAGCGCCAACAAGTAGACGTTCAACACCGGGTCGCGATCGAGGAACCCGAAGGTCTCGACCAGATGGGGCGGCTGGAGTCGCTCCACCGAGAGCGCGCCGGCGCGGAACGACGAGACCATCGATTCTCCTTAGAGCAGGGCCCCGCGCAGGATCAGGCTCGCCGCGGTGAAATAGATGACGATGCCGGTCACGTCGACCAGGGTCGCGACGAAGGGCGCGGAGGCGCTGGCGGGGTCGAGCTTCACCATGCGGAGCAGGAAAGGCAGCGTCGACCCGGCAAGGGTGCCCCAGGTCACGATCCCCGCCACGCTCAGGGCGACGGTGAAGGAGATCAGGAGATGGTGGGGACCGTAGGTATCCGGAAACATGAGGTGCCAGCCCTCCGTCCTGAGGAACGAGATCACCCCGAGCAGCACGCCCATGATGAGACCGATGACCAGCTCGCGCCGCACCACGCGGAACCAGTCCATCACCTTCACTTCGCCGAGCGCCATGGCCCGGATGACCAGCGTGGTGGCCTGGGAGCCGGAGTTTCCGCCGCTCGAGATGATGAGAGGCACGAAGATCGCCAGCACCACGGCGCGAGCGATCTCGTCCTCGAACCGGCTCATGGCGCTGGTGGTGAGCATCTCGCCGACGAACAGGGCGGCCAGCCAGCCCACGCGCTTCTTCACCATCTCCACGACGCCGACCTCGAGATAGGGGGCCTCGAGGGCCTGCGTGCCACCGATCTTCTGGATGTCCTCGGTGGCCTCCTCGCGCAGCACGTCGACGATGTCGTCCACCGTCACGATGCCCTGCATGTGGCCGGCATGGTCCACGACCGGGATGGCCTGGAGGTCGTGCTGCGCGAACAGGCGGCCGAGCTCCTCCTGATCCATGTCCTCGCGCGCGGTTACCAGGTCGGTGGCCATCAGCTCGCGCACCGGCCGGTCCGGCTTGGCGGCGAACAGGTCCCGGAACGAGACCACGCCGAGCAGCCGCTGATCGGCGTCGATCACGTAGACGTAATAGATGGTCTCGAGCACCTCACGGGCCTGACGCTGCAGGTAGCGGATGGCCTCGTCGGCGCTGACATCGGGGCGCACCCGCGCGTAGCGCGGATTCATGAGGCCGCCCGCTTCGTCCTCCGCGTAGGCCAGGAGCGCCAGCACTTCGCGTCGCGTCTGCTCGTCGAGCACCTGGAGCAGCTCCTCGCGCTCGGGCTCGTCCGCCACTTCCTGGATCAGGTCCGCGGCGTCGTCGGGAGGGAGGAGCCGCATCCACGACCGGCGCATGCCCACGCCCTTCGGCATCGACGCCAGGAGGTCGTATTGGTCGCGGGCCGAGAGCTCGAGGAAAAAGTCCTCGGCCTCGGTTCGAGGGAGGTCCTGGAACGCCTCGAGCCGGTCCTCTGGCGCGAGCAGGCGCCAGGTCTCCACCAGATCGGAGGAGGTGAGGCCGGATTCGCTCTCGGCTTCGTTGCGCAGGGACGTCATGGCGGGCTCAAGGCAGCGGCGATTTCCGCGCTCTCCGCGGAAAACAGGGCGGACCAGGCCAATCTAGCCGCCACCGTGCGTTGCCACAAGACGGAAGCCGCTCGTTGACCCTCTGCGAGTGCGTCTCTAGCATCGCGACAGATCATGGCGGACCTGGTGATGGTGATCGAGGACGAGAAGGAGATTCGCGATCTCGTCCGCTACAACCTCGAGCGCGCAGGCTATCGCGTCTCGGCGGTGGCGGATGGAGAGGAAGGCCTGCGGCGTGTGTTCGCCGCCCGTCCCGATCTGCTGGTCCTCGACCTGATGCTGCCCGGCAGGAACGGACTCGAGATCCTCCGTGAAGTGCGCGGAGAGTCCCTGACCCGCGATCTTCCGGTCATCGTGCTCACCGCGCGCTCCGCCGAGATGGACAAGCTGCTGGGTTTCGAGCACGGCGCCGACGACTACCTCACCAAGCCGTTCGGGCCGCGCGAGCTGGTGGCGCGGGTCCAGGCGCTCCTCCGTCGCGCTCAGCCGAGCAAGACGGAGGGCGAGTTCGCCGCGGGCGATCTGACGATCAGCACGCTGGCGCGGGAAGCGGTCCATCGGGGAAAGAAGCTCGTGCTGACGCCGCGCGAGTTCGACCTGCTGGCGTTTCTCGCGCGTCATCCCGGCCGCGTGCTCTCGCGCGAGGAGCTGCTGCGCAAGCTGTGGGGCTACGACTACGTCGGTGAGACGCGGACGGTGGACGTCCACGTGCGCCGGCTGCGTGCCAAGCTCGGCGACAAGGGCAAGCTCATCCAGACCGTGACCGGATCGGGGTACAAGTTCGCGGGCGCCGCCGGCGCCCGCTGAGAATGATCCGCTCGCTCCGCCTCCGACTCTTCGTCGGGCACACCATCCTGGGCATGACGGTGCTCGCCGTCGTGACGGCGCTGCTGTGGAGCGAGCAAGGCCGGTGGCTGGCGAAGAGCCACGTCGCCGCGCTCGAGCGCCGCGCGCGGGGCCTCGCGCGTGAGATGGAGACCGGACGGCTCGACCGCGCGGGCGATCCTCAGGATCTGGCGGCGGTGCTGGGAGACGTGCTCGGCCTGCGCGTGACGCTGATCGACAGCCTGGGCGCCGTGAGGGGGGACAGCGAGGTGCCGCGCGCGCGCCTCGCCGGAGTCGAGAACCACGCATCTCGTCCCGAAGTGCGCGCCGCGCTGGAGGGCCGTGTCGGGCGCGCCACCCGTTCGAGCGCCACGGTGGGACGGTCGTTCGCGTACGTCGCGGTGCCTTCGACCCGACCGGGAGTCGCGGTGGTGAGAGTGGCGGAACCCCTGGCCGAGGCCTCGCAGCTCAACCAATCGCTTTCGCGGCTTTCACTGGTGGCGGCGGCGATCGCGCTGCTGGTGGCGGTCCCGCTGGCGCTCTGGGCCGCTCGCGCGCAGGCCGCGCGCGTCCAGGCGCTCGAGAAGGTGGCGGCGCGGATCGGCGCCGGAGAGGGAGGCGCGCGCGCGGCGGAGCGTCCCGCCGACGAGCTCGGCCGGCTCGGACGCGCGATCAACCAGATGGCGCTCGAGCTGCGCACGCGCGTGGCCGCCATGGCGACCCAGAGGGATGAGCGCGAGCGAATTCTCGCGCACATGACCGATGGCGTGGCGCTGCTCGATCAGGAGGGACGCGTCATCCACGCGAACACGAGCCTGGCGCAGATCCTCGGCGTTCCCCTGCCGCCGCCTCCCGGCACGCCGTTTCGCGACTTCGCGCGGTCGCCCGAGCTCGACGACGTGCTGCGCGCGACGCGGGAGGCGCCGCACACGAGCGAGCGCGATCTGCGACTTTGGACTCCCGAGCAACGCCTGGTCCGCGTGACGGCGACCCGGCTCACCGATGACGAGAGCCACGCCGTGCTCCTGGTGCTGCACGATCTGACCGAGGCGGAGCGGCTCGACCGCATTCGACAGGACTTCGTCGCCAACGTCTCGCACGAGCTCAAGACGCCGCTCACGTCCGTGCGAGGCTACGCCGAAACGCTCCTCGAGGGCGGTCTCGAGGATGCGGCGAACCGCGAGGAGTTCGTCCGCATCATTCGCGACCAGGCGGCCAGGCTCCAGGAGCTGGTCGAGGACCTGCTGTCGCTCGCGGAGCTCGAGCGGCCCGATGCCCGGCTGAGACTCGAGTCCTTCGACCTGCGGGCGGCCGCGGAGCGGCAGGCGGGCGAGTTCCGCGACCGCGCGGCTCAGTCCGGCCTGAAGCTCATGCTCGAGCCCGGCGCGCCGGTCCAGGTCGTGGCCGACCGGGGCCGTGTCGAGCAGGTGCTCGCCAATCTGCTCGACAACGCCGTCAAGTACACGGAGCGTGGCAGCGTGACGCTGGCCGTCGGCGATGGCGAAGGATTCGCATGGTGCGAGGTCCGTGACACCGGCCCCGGCATCGCCGAGCCGGACCGGGAGCGGATCTTCGAGCGCTTCTACCGCGTCGACAAGGCGCGCTCGCGCGCCAAGGGCGGAACCGGCCTCGGACTCTCGATCGTGAAGCACATTCTCGCGCTCCACGACGGCGTCATCGAAGTGAAGAGCGCGGTCGGTCAGGG